>NZ_UWOA01000026.1:0-67771 GCF_900604305.1 Mycobacterium sp. P7213 | reverse complement strand
ACCCAACGCAGCCCACCCGATCGATCCGCTGAGCCCGCCATGGTGCCGTGCCCCCAGGTGCCCGAGCCGTCATCGATGAAGGCGGCCTCCGCGGTGCCGTCGTCGTCGAGGTCGAGCAGCAGGTGGTCGGCTATTCCGTCCCCGTCGAGATCCACCAGCGCGTCGTCACGCAGTCCGTCGCCGTCGAAGTCGAGACTGATGGCATCTGCCAGACCGTCCCCGTCAAGATCCAAGTCGGGGGTGCCGGTCCACATCGTGGCCGCCCCATCACCATCGCCCAGGCAGTAATCCATACCTGCTCAGACGCGGTGCTCCGACTATCGGTTCCCCTGCGTCTGCCACCACGACAGCAACTCGGCCGTCGCCTCCTCGCGCGTCAACGGGCCGCGCTCCAGGCGCAGCTCCTTGAGATAGCTCCATGCGCGGCCCACCTGCGGACCCGCCGGGATGTCGAGCAGCTCCATGATCTCGTTGCCGTCCAGGTCCGGCCGCACCCGCTGCAGGTCTTCCTGCTCGGCCAGGGCTGCGATCCGCTCTTCGAGCTGGTCGTAGCTGGCCTGCAGGCGCGCAGCGCGCCGCTTGTTGCGAGTAGTGCAGTCCGCCCGGACCAGCTTGTGCAGCCGCGCCAGCAGCGGTCCGGCGTCGGTGACGTAGCGCCGCACCGCCGAGTCGGTCCACTTGCCGTCTCCGTAACCGTGGAACCGCAGGTGCAGGTAGACCAGCTGCGACACGTCGTCGATCATCTGCTTGGAGTAGCGCAGCGCGCGCATCCGTTTCCGGGCCATCTTCGCGCCCACCACCTCGTGGTGGTGAAAACTGACGCCTCCGTCAGTTTCGTGCCGGCGGGTGGCCGGCTTGCCGATGTCGTGCAGCAGGGCCGCCCAGCGCAGCACCAGGTCGGGGCCGTCATCCTCCAGGTCGATCGCCTGACGCAGCACGGTCAGCGAATGCTGGTAGACATCCTTGTGTTGGTGGTGCTCGTCGATCGCCATCCGCATGCCGCCCACCTCGGGCAACACCACATCGCCCATCCCGGTGGCCACCATCAGATCCAGGCCGGCCACCGGGTCGGCGCCTACCAGCAGCTTGTCCAATTCGGCGGCCACCCGTTCAGCGGTGATACGAGCGAGCTCTGGCGCCATGTTCTCGATCGCGGCACGCACCCGCGGCGCCACCGTGAAGCCGAGCTGGGACACGAACCGGGCGGCGCGCAACATCCGCAGCGGGTCGTCACCAAAGGAGTTCTGCGGCGCGGTCGGTGTGTCCAGAACACCCGCCCGCAACGCCGCCAGGCCGCCGAGCGGGTCGAGGAACTCCCCCGGCCCGGATGCGGTGATGCGCACCGCCATCGCGTTGGCGGTGAAGTCTCGGCGCACCAGATCCTCTTCGAGCGAATCCCCAAAGCGCACTTCGGGATTGCGGGACACCTGGTCATACTTGTCGGCCCGGAAGGTGGTGATCTCCACGCGCTGCCCGGCCAGCGTTGCGCCCACCGTGCCGAACTCGATGCCGGTGTCCCATATCGCTTCGGTGCGTCCGCGCAGAATGCGCTGCACCTGCTCGGGGCGCGCGTCGGTGGTGAAGTCCAGGTCCGGGCTCGGCCGGCCCAACAGCGCGTCGCGGACCGATCCGCCGACCAGGTAGATCTGCTGGCCGGCTTCGGCGAACATCGCGCCGAGGCTGCGCAGCAACTCGGCGTGCCGGTTCAGCGCGACGGCCGCCGTGGTCAGCAGGTCGGCGTCTTCATGGGCTTCAGGCACGTTCGATGAGCTTAGCGGTGGTCGCGAGGACGGCGAAGCCGGGCGAAGCGGGCCACCGTCATCAGCACAGCGGTGGTCGCGAGGACGGCGAAGCCGGGCGAAGCGGGCCACCGTCATCAGCACAGCGGTGGTCGCGAGGACGGCGAAGCCGGGCGAAGCGGGCCACCGGCGAGGGAGGCAGATCCGCCCGACCGTGCCAGCTACTATCGCATGGGTGTCGGCCGACGGCGGTGAAGCCAATTCGGGACGGCGCCGCAGGCGGCGTCGTGGTCGACGCACGTCTGGTCCGAAAATCAACCACGCCGAATCCCCGGCCACCGAAGCCAGCCCCGGCCCGAGCGCGACGCCGAGTCGTGCGGCCCAGCGCCGGCCCCGCACCGCGCGGCACGGGCCGGACCGGTTGCGCACCGTGCACGAGACCTCCGCTGGCGGGCTGGTCGTCGATGGCATCGACGGCCCGCGCGAAGAGCAGGTCGCGGCGCTGATCGGCCGGGTCGACCGGCGGGGCCGGATGCTGTGGTCACTGCCCAAAGGACATATCGAAGTCGGCGAGACCGCCGAGCAGACCGCGATCCGCGAGGTGGCCGAAGAAACCGGCGTGCAGGGCAGCGTGCTGGCTGCGCTGGGCAGCATCGACTACTGGTTCGTGACCGACGGTCGCCGGGTGCACAAGACCGTGCACCACTATCTGATGCGGTTCTCCAGTGGAGAGCTGTGCGACGACGACGTCGAGGTCGCCGAGGTGGCGTGGGTGCCGATCCGGGAACTGCCGTCCCGCCTGGCGTACGCGGACGAGCGCCGGTTGGCGCAGGTCGCCGACGAGTTGATCGACCGGTTGCAGGCCGACGGCCCGGCCGCCCTGCCGCCCCTGCCGGTGACCGCACCCTGGCGACGCGAGCAGACGCATTCTCGCGCCCGCCGTACTCGCGCGGGCGAGGACTCGCCGGACCCGAAGAACGGTCGCAGGCTGGACCCGTGACCCGCACGCGACGAAGCGGTGGGGGCCCCTCGCCGAGGCGGTTGGCGGCCCTACCGGCGGTGGTGACCGCCCTCCTGATCACTCTCGGCACGGCACTGGGCGGCGCCGCCCCGCATGCCCCCGCCGGGGAGCCCGATGTGGCGCCGTTCGTACAGATCCGCATCGACCGCGTCACCCCGGAAGTCGTCACCACCTCCAGCGTCCCGCTCGTCACCGTCGCCGGCACGGTGAGCAATGTGGGCGACCGCCCGGTGCGCGATGTGATGGTGCGCCTCGAGCAGGCCGGCGCGGTCGCCTCCTCTGCCGGGCTGCGCACCAACCTCAGCGGCGCCAATGACCAGTACCGCGCGGTCGGCGCGTTCGCCACGGTGGCCGCCGAGCTGCAACGCGGGCAGGAAGCCCGCTTCACGCTGGCGGCACCTCTGCGCTCAGCGAGCCAGCCGGCCTTGAACATTGAGCACCCCGGCATCTATCCGGTGCTGGTCAACGTCAATGGCACGCCCGACTACGGCGAGCCGACCCGGCTGGACGACGCCCGGTTCCTGCTGCCGGTGACCGGCCTGCCCAAACCCGATCCGGACGCCGACCTGTCGACCGGCACCGTCGCACCCGACATCTCCCAACCGGTGCGACTCACCATGTTCTGGCCGCTGGCCGATCGGCCCCGGCTGACACCCGGCGCACCCGGCGGCACCCTGCCGGTTCGGCTCACCGATGACGACCTGGCGACATCGCTGGCCCCGGGCGGGCGCCTCGATGCGCTGCTGTCGGCCGCCGAGTTCGCCACCAGCCCCGCAGTCGACGCCGACGGGGTGGTCAACCAGGCGCTGTGCCTGGCCGTCGACCCCGACCTGGTGGTCACCGTCAACGCGATGACCAACGGTTACGTCGTCGCCGACTCCCCCGAGAGTGCTACCTCGCACCCGGGCACCGGCCGTGACGCAGCCCGGACCTGGCTGGAGCGGCTGCGGCGGCTGGCTCACCACACCTGCGTCACCGCGACCCCCTACGCGCAGACCGACCTGGATGCGCTCGCGCGGGTGGGCGACGGGAGGCTCGACGAGATCGCGGTACGCAAGCCCGCCGACATCGTCGACCGCATCCTCGAGGTGAGTTCGACCCGTGGTGCGGTCCTGCTCGGCGATGGCCGGCTCACGGCCGGCGCCGCGGACCTGATCAGTGCCCAAAGCTCAGAGGGCCCAACGGTCGTGATCACCGCCGGTGACTGTGCGGCGCAGGACTCGGCGTCCGGCGCCTCGGCCACCGCCGACGTCACCCCGCGGCGAGTGTCCCCACAGTTGGTGTCGGTGCCGTACGACCCCGCCGTCGGCGCCGCGCTGGCGGCGATGGGCACCGATCCGGTCGCACCCAGCTACCAGGACACCTCGCTGGCGGTCCGGCTT
The DNA here is from genome assembly GCF_900604305.1 of Mycobacterium sp. P7213. Classification (NCBI taxonomy): domain Bacteria; kingdom Bacillati; phylum Actinomycetota; class Actinomycetes; order Mycobacteriales; family Mycobacteriaceae; genus Mycobacterium; species Mycobacterium sp. P7213. Next base: position 63,629 of record NZ_UWOA01000026.1, on the reverse strand, counting down.
CGCCACGACTCCGCGCTGGCCCGTCGCCAGGACGCCCTGGGCTCGATGCTGTGGCGCGGACTGGAATTCCCGGAGAGCCCCCGCGCGCCACGCGACGAGATCCTGATGCCGCCGGCGTACTGGAAGCCCCGCGCCGACGACGCGCAGGCCGTGTTGACCACCTTGGCCACCGCGCTGCGCTCCGGGCTGGCCGTGCCCCGGCCGCTGACCGCGGTGCTCGCCGAAGCGCGCGACGTGACAGTCCCGCCCGAGCATCCGCTGCCGACCCAACAACCGGCGGGCGGCTTCAGCCCGGATGTCATCGGCGCGGTGGCCAACGACATCGGCCGGCTGACGGGCCTGACCGCGGCGTTGACCACCGACGTCCGCACCGGCCTGACCGGTGACCAGTACACCGCGCCGCTCGCCGAGGGCATGCTGCGCGCACTGACCCAGTCCGAGCCGGTCGATGTCCGCAACGGCCTGGCGACGCAGCGCCTGGCGATCATCGGCGACACCGTCAACGACCTGATCGGCGCGGTCACCATCGTCAACCCCGCCGACTCCTACACGCTGGCCACCGAGCACAGCCCGCTGCCGCTGGCGCTGCGCAACGACCTGGCGGTCCCGATCCGGGTGCGGCTACACGTCGACGCCCCACCGGGGATGACGGTGACCGATGTCGGGGAATTGGAGCTGCCGCCGGGGTTCCTACCGCTGCGGGTCCCGGTCGAGGTGCGGGTCAACCAGCACTTCGTCGTCGACGCCGCGCTGCAGACGCCGGACGGTCTGCCGCTGGGTGAGCCCGTCCGCTTGTCGGTGCACTCCAACGCCTACGGCATGGTGCTGTTCTTGATCACCATGACCGCGGCGGCGGCACTGACGGTGCTGACCGGGCGCCGGCTCTGGCACCGCTTCCGCGGCCAGCCCGACCGCGCCGACCTGCCCGCTCCCCCATCCAGTCCGGGCGGAGAGCGGTGAGCACGCCGGCCCGGCAACCCGCACGCCCCGAGCTGACCGACGCCGCAGTGGTGTCGCGCTCCTGGGGGATGGCGTTGGCGACCCTGGTAAGCCGCATCACCGGGTTCATCCGGGTGGTGCTCTTGGCGGCGATCCTGGGGGCCGCCCTGTCGAGCGCCTTCTCGGTGGCCAACCAGCTGCCGAACCAGATCGCCGCCCTGGTGCTGGAGGCGACGTTCACCGCGATCTTCGTGCCGGTGCTGGCCCGCGCCGAACGCGACGACGCCGACGGCGGTGCCGCGTTCGTACGTCGGCTGGTCACGCTGGCCACCGCCCTGCTGCTGGCCACCACCGTCATCTCGGTGGCGGCGGCACCGATGCTGGTGCGGTTGATGTTGGGCGGCGACCCGCAGGTCAACGAACCGCTGACCATCGCGTTCGCCTATCTGCTGCTGCCCCAGGTGATCTGCTACGGGCTGTCCTCGGTGTTCATGGCAATCCTGAACACCCGCAACATCTTCGGGGCCCCGGCCTGGGCGCCGGTGGTCAACAACGTCGTCGCGATCGCCACCCTGGTGGCCTACCTGCTGGTGCCCGGGGAACTGTCGGTCGACCCGGTGCGGATGGGCAACCCCAAGCTGCTGGTACTGGGCCTGGGCACCACGGCCGGCGTGGTCGCCCAGACCGCCGTCCTGCTGGTGGCGATCCGGCGGGAACGGATCAGCCTGCGCCCGCTGTGGGGAATCGATGACCGGCTCAAGCGTTTCGGCACGATGGCCTCGGCGATGGTGCTCTACGTCTTGATCAGCCAGGTGGGCCTGGTGGTGACCAATCAGATCGCCAGCACCGCTGCCGCGTCCGGCCCGGCGATCTACTACTACACCTGGCTGCTACTGCAGCTGCCGTTCGGCATGATCGGCGTAACGGTGCTGACCGTGGTGATGCCCCGGCTCAGCCGCAACGCCGCCGCCGGCGACGACCCCGCGGTGCTGGCCGATCTGTCCCTGGCCACCCGGCTGATGATGATCACCCTCATTCCGATCGTCGCACTGATGACCCTCGGCGGCCCGGCGATCGGCAGCGCGCTGTTCGCCTACGGCAACTTCGGCAACGTCGACGCGGGATTCCTCGGCGCTGCGGTCGCGATGTCGGCTTTCACGTTGATTCCCTACGCCCTGGTGCTGCTGCAGCTGCGGGTGTTCTACGCCCGGGAACAACCTTGGACGCCCATCGCCATCATCGTGGTGATCACGGCGGTCAAGATCGTCGCGTCGCTGGCAGCCCCGCACCTGACCGACAACCCCGATCTGGTGGCGGCCTACCTCGGTCTGGCCAACGGCTTGGGCTTTCTCGCTGGCGCGATCGTCGGGCACGTGCTGCTGCGGCGCTCACTGCGCCCGGTAGGCGGGCTGGTGGGGCCGGACGTGATCCGCACCGTGCTGGTGACGTTGACGGCGTCGCTGCTGGCCGGGCTGGTCGCCGAGGTGCTGGATCGAGTGCTGGGCCTGGGCACGCTGACCGACCGCGGTGCGGCGGGATCGATGCTGCGCCTGCTAGTGATGACGCTGGTGATGCTGCCGATCATCGGGGCGGTCATGGTGCGCGCCGAGGTGCCCGAGGCGGTTGCCGCGCTGGCCGCGGTGCGTCGAAGAATCGGTGCCGGAGAAGCCCCGATCGGCGTGGCGAACCCGCCTTCTCCCGATACGAGCGTCCCGTACGCTGAGCACAACCGTTTGCCCACAGACGGCGGGGACGTCCCGAACGATCCCGCCGCGCACACGCCGCCGGAGCACATCACCGGTGGCTGGACACCGAAAGGCGCGGAGGTGGCCAACATTCCTTCCGAAGGCACCGGGCCTCGCGCCGCGTCGCGGACCGTTGCTCCGCAGCCGTCTCCGCGGGCGACCGACGCCCCCGAGTCGGCCGGCAATGAGAGCTTGCTGACGCCCGGCCTGAGCATCGCCGGCGGCCGCTACCGGCTGCTGGTACGCCACGGCGGCACCCCGGTGCTGCAGTTCTGGCAGGCGCTGGACACCGCACTGGACCGCCAAGTCGCGTTGACGTTCGTCGATCCGAACCAGACCCTGGCCGATGACCAGCTCACCGGCGTGCTGTCGCGCACCCAGCGGCTCAGCCAGATCAGCCTGCCCGGAATCGCCCGGGTGCTCGACGTGGTGCGTGTCGGTGCGGGCGGCCTGGTGGTCTCTGAATGGGTGCGTGGCGCCTCGCTGCAGGAGGTGGCCGGCACCGCGCCCTCGCCGATCGGTGCCGCCCGCGCGATCCGGTCGTTGGCCACCGCGGCCGAGTCCGCCCACCAAAGTGGCGTGGCGCTATCGATCGACCATCCGGCCCGGGTCCGGGTCAGCATCGACGGCGACGTCACCCTGGCCTTCCCCGCCACGCTGCCGGATACCAAGCCCGAGGACGACATCCGCGGGATCGGCGCCACCTTGTATGCGCTGCTGGTCAACCGGTGGCCGTTGGCCGATGCCGGGGCCGACGTGGGGCTGGAGCCCGCGGACCGCGACGAGGCCGGCAACCCGGTCAAACCCGACGCGATCAACCCGGACATCCCGTTCCAGATCGCCGCGGCGGCCAGCCACGCGATCCAGCCAGACGGCGGGATCCGCGGCGCGTCGACGCTGTCGAACCTGCTGCAGCAGGCCACGGCCCTGCACGAGCAGACCGAGCTGTTGGGGACGGTCGGCGCCGAGGCGCCCGCGCCCCGTCCGGCCCCGGCACCACCGGACGACGAGACGCGGGCCGAGCGGCGCCGCCGGGTGCTGATCGGCCTGGGCATCGGCGGGGCCGTCATCTTGGTCGCGCTGCTGGTGCTGGCTTCGGTGCTGAACCGGATCTTCGGGGACGTCAACGGGCTCGACAAGACCGAGCTGGGGTTGAGCAGTCCTTCGGCGTCGTCGCAGCCGGGCACCACCGGACCCAGCGGCATCGTGAAGCCGGTCCAGGCGACGGTCTTCTCGCCCGGGGGCGAGGCGGACCGGCCGCAGGACGCCGGCCTGGCTATCGACGGCAATCCGGCCACCGCCTGGTCGACGGACACCTACTCCGATCCGGTGCCGTTCCCGAACTTCAAGAACGGCGTCGGGCTGATGCTGCAACTGCCCAAGCCCACGGTGATCGGCACCGTCACCCTCAACGTGTCCAGCACCGGCACTCGGGTGGAGCTGCGCTCTTCTTCGACGCCGAAGCCGTCGCGGCTCGAAGACACCACCTTGCTGGCCCCGGCGAAGTCGCTTCAGCCCGGTTCGAACAAGATCAGCGCCGACTCGGCGGCTCCGACTTCGAACCTGCTGGTGTGGATCTCCACGATGGGCAACACCGCGGGCGAGAGCCGCACCCAGATCTCCGAGATCACCGTGCAGGCGGCTTCCTAGGCGGGTCGCCGTGCCGGCGCAGCGGGCCTGTGCACAGCTCGGTCGGGTGAAGTGCCCACGGGGCCGCCGCTGGTTACTGTCCGCCCATGGGGCACCCGGACCGCAGCGACGCCGAGCTGTTGGCCGCGCACGTCGCCGGTGACCGCTTCGCCTTCGGCGAGCTCTACGGCCGCCACCACCGCCGGCTACACCGGTTGGCCCGGCTCACCACCGGGTGTCCGGAAGACGCCGAGGACGCGCTGCAGGAGGCGATGTTGTCGGCGCATCGGGCGGCGGGATCGTTTCGTTACAACGCCGCGGTCGGCAGCTGGCTGCACCGGATCGTACTCAATGCCTGCTTGGATCGCCTGCGCCGCAACAAGATCTCCTACACCGAACTGCACGTCACGCACGCCGTTGTCGATGATCACACCGCCGCGGTAGAGACGGCGCTGGAAGTGCGCGCCGCGTTGTCCCGGTTGCCCGCCGACCAACGGGCTGCGGTGGTCGCCGTCGACATGCAGGGCTATTCGGTCGCTGATGCCGCCCACGCCTTCGGCGTGGCACCGGGCACCGTCAAGAGTCGCTGCGCCCGCGGTCGCGCTCGGCTGGCCGTCCTGCTCAGACCAGCCGACCACCGGACGCCCGGCGCTGCGGGTGCGCCGGCCGGCGGCCGGATAGCCTTGGCGCCGAAGGGCGGGTTTCCAGGTCGGATCGACGACTGCGCGTGACGACACCAGAGCGAGCGGAAGCGGCAGCATGCCAAGCGATGAAGGCGGCGCACAGTCCCGGGCCCGCACCAGGCCACCGGCGCACTCGAGCCGTCCCCTGCCCCCGTTGCGCCGGATCGCCGCCTGGGCCGGAGGCGCCGCCGCGTTGATCGCTATCGGGGTCGGTACCGCCGCGCTGATCCGGTTCCCCGGCGACACCCCCAGCGGCCCGCGCTCCCTGGACGCCATAACGGTGGCTTCCGCTCCCACCGCGGTGCTGCCGCTGACCGAGCCGGAGATCCTCGAGCTCTTGGACCGTCGCCCCGATTACGGCCCGCTGACCGATCCGGCCCGCCGGACCGGCTGCCTGGCCGGACTGGGTTACCCCGCCTCGACACAGGTGCTCGGCGCCCGCGAGGTCACCATCAACGGTCACCGCGGCGTGGTGCTGCTGCTGCCGGGCACGCCAGAGGGCACGATCATCGCGTTGGCGGTGGCTCCGCACTGCAGTTCCGCCGACACCGGGCTGCTGGCCGACACCACTGTGCGGCGCCCCTAGCCGCCGGCCGGACCCGGCCGTAGCGAATCGGGGAACATCGCCGCCTACGCTGACGTTGCTAGCCCAGTAACCAGATCTCCCGCGCGGAAAGGCCCTCGATGTCTGAGACACCATCCACCCACGATGTGATCATCATCGGTTCCGGCCCGGCCGGGTACACCGCCGCGATCTACGCCGCCCGGGCACAACTGGCCCCGCTGGTCTTCGAGGGGACCGCCTTCGGCGGCGCGCTGATGACCACCACCGAGGTGGAGAACTTCCCCGGCTTCCGCAACGGCATCATGGGCCCTGAGCTGATGGACGAGATGCGCGAGCAGGCGCTGCGCTTCGGCGCTGACCTGCGCATGGAGGACATCGAATCGGTGGAGCTGGACGGGCCGGTCAAGACCGTCGTCACCGCCGACGGCGAGACGCACCGGGCCCGTGCGGTCATCTTGGCCATGGGTGCTGCCGCCCGCTACCTGAACATCCCCGGTGAGCAGGAACTGCTCGGCCGCGGGGTGAGCTCGTGTGCCACCTGCGACGGATTCTTCTTCCGCGACCAGGACATCGCGGTGATCGGCGGCGGCGACTCCGCGATGGAGGAGGCCACCTTCTTGACCCGCTTCGCCCGCAGCGTGACCCTGGTACACCGCCGCGAAGAGTTCCGCGCCTCGAAGATCATGCTCAACCGGGCCCGCGAGAACGACAAGATCCGGTTCCTCACCAACAGCGTGCCGGTGGCCGTGGAGGGTGAGACGACCGTGACCGGGCTGCGGGTGCGCGACACCGAGACCGGCACGGAAACCACCCTGCCGGTGACCGGCGTGTTCGTCGCGATCGGCCACGACCCCCGCTCGGCGCTGGTGCGTGGCGCCGTCGACCTGGACCCGGACGGCTACGTGCTGGTCCAGCAACCGGGGTCACGCACTTCCTTGGAGGGGGTGTTCGCCGCCGGCGACCTGGTGGACCGCACCTACCGGCAGGCGATCACCGCGGCCGGAACCGGCTGCGCGGCCGCCATCGACGCCGAACGCTGGCTGGCAGAATCCGAAGAAGCGGCCGATACCGCCGAAGCCCACGACACCGGTACCCAAACCCTGATGGGAGCACCCCGATGACCGAGCACGCCACCGTGAACGTCTCCGACGCCACCTTCGCCGCCGACGTATTGGCCAGCAGCAAGCCCGTGCTGGTGGACTTCTGGGCGACCTGGTGCGGCCCCTGCAGGATGGTGGCCCCGGTCCTCGAGGAGATCGCCGCCGAGCAGGCTGACCAGCTCACCGTCGCCAAGCTCGACGTGGATGCCAACCCGGACACCGCCCGGGACTTCAACGTGGTGTCGATCCCCACCTTGATCCTGTTCAAGGACGGCCAGCCGGTGAAGCGGATCGTCGGCGCCAAGGGCAAAGCGGCGCTGTTGCGGGAGCTCGCAGACGCGACCTAGCGATTCCGGGCACTGTCCGACGCGCTTGTGAGCCTCGGCTCTCAGGTGCCTTTTATTGCCTCGCCGTTTTCGAAAATTGGCCGGGGATCTGAGACAATTCTGGCTAATCTGCTGGCAACCACCAGCACGGTTCCACTGCCAACAGCGACAACCGGAGGGGCTCAGTAATGTCGGGTCGGCATCGCGGCACCGAGCAGGGCCTGCGTCGTGGCGACCGCAGTGGTGCCGTGGTGGAGATCCGGGCAGCGCTGGCTGCGCTGGGGCTGGTGGACAGCCCAGACGCGGATCTGAGCACTGGCAAACACGTCGCCCTGGACGTCTTCGACGAGGACTTGGACCAGGCGGTGCGGGCCTTTCAGCAGCAGCGGGGCCTACTCGTCGACGGCGTGATCGGCGAGGCCACCTACCGTGCGCTCAAGGAGGCCTCCTACCGACTGGGCGCCCGTATTCTCAACCACCAGTTCGGGGCGCCGATGTACGGCGACGACGTCGCCACCCTGCAGGCGCGCCTGCAGGATCTGGGTTTCTACACCGGTCTGGTCGACGGCTACTTCGGCATCCAGACGCACAACGCGTTGGCGTCCTATCAGCGTGAGTACGGTTTGTACGCCGATGGTATCTGCGGGCCGGAAACGTTGCGCTCCTTGAACTTCCTGGCCTCACGGGTGACCGGCGGTTCGCCGCACGCGATCCGCGAGGAGGAACTGGTACGGCGCTCGGGMCCCCGCCTCTCCGGCAAGCGGATCGTCATCGACCCGGGCCGCGGGGGCCGCGACCACGGCCTGATCCTCCAGACTCCGTCGGGACCGATCAGCGAAGCAGACATCTTGTGGGACTTGGCAAGTCGTTTGGAAGGCCGGATGACGGCCATCGGGATGGACACTTTCCTGTCCCGTCCCAGCGGTCGCAGCCCGTCGGACGCCGAGCGCGCCGCGACCGCAAACGCCGTGGGCGCCGACCTGATGATCAGTCTGCGCTGTGCCACCCACGTCAGCCCGGCAGCCAACGGCGTGGCGTCCTTCCACTTCGGCAACTCGCATGGCTCGGTGTCCACCATCGGCCGCAACCTTGCCGACTTTATTCAGCGAGAGATAGTGGCGCGCACCGGATTACAGGACTGTCGGGCGCACGGCCGAACCTGGGATCTGCTGCGGCTGACCCGCATGCCCACCGTCGAGGTCGACGTCGGCTACATCACCAGCCGGCGTGATCGCGGGATGCTGGCCTCTCCCGCCAATCGCGACGCCATCGCCGAAGGAATGCTCGCCGCGGTCAAACGGCTCTATCTGCTCGGCAAGAACGACCGGCCCACCGGGACCTTCACGTTCGCCGAACTGCTGGCCCACGAGCTTTCGGTCGAGCGAACCGGCCATCTCGGCGGCTCCTGACCGCCGGCGGTTCAGCAAGACTCGACGCAGGAGAGACGCCGCTGGGACGCAATCGCAGAGCCGGACACCGCGGGGGCGCCCACCCCTATCGGTTGCTCCAACCGCGAGCTCTCCAGCAGGCGCTCTAGTGCGGCCTCCACCTCTGCCTTCCACCCCAGGCCCTTGTCGAGTTCCAGGCGCAGCCGCGGGAAATACTGGTGCGGCGCCACCACGGTGAACCCGACGTCGGTCAGGAAATCTGCGGCGATGATGCAATGCTCGACCGAGCAGTCGCCGACCGCCTCCAACACCGGTGCGACGTCAGGCGGGACGGTGCCGAGATCGAGTAGTTCGGAGACCGCAGTCGTGCGGCCGAAGGCCTCGAGCGCGCGTACGCCGCGCCGCATCAGTTCTTCGACTACCCGCGAGATCAGTTCCCGTGGCAGACCGTCGGCCATCGGAGCCGGATCGACCCCGATCGAAGTCAGCAGCACAGCGTCGGCCGAGACCGGCCCGGTGGGAAACCGGTGGGCCCGCGGCACGGCTCGCGGGGGTGCGTAGAGCACATAGCCGAGGCACTGTGGATCCCCGACTCCTCGCGCGGCGGCCGACGGGGTGGCGACCTGGCCGCAGGTCCCCCACTCCAGCATCACCATCGACAGCCAAGCTTCCTTTTCGAACTCCGGGTCCGAGAGGTGATCGTCGCCGCCGAGGGTGGCTGGATCGACCTCCCAGAAGACACAGCGGCGCGCGTGCTTGGGAAGCTGCTCGAAGCCCTCGAGCTTCAGGGGTGCGATTCGGACAGACACTGGACTCCCGGTCTCAACCCGTGCTGCCGCCGACGACGGCCCCTTAAGAATAGGAGGGTCGAGGCGCCGGATGCCACCCTCGGTGCCATTCGGTGGGTCGGTTCCTCCGAAAAATGAAAGCTGCTGTTAATCAACATGTTTCAGCACCCCCGCCGGGGCCGGGTCACCGTACCGTCACAGTGACGTAACGGCCGTGTGGCCCTGGACCTGGGCGAACAACGCCTCAGGAGGTTGTCGAGTCCATCATCGCGACGATGCGCTGCAAATCGTCGACAGAGCCGAACTCGACCACGATCTTGCCTTTGCGCTTGCCGAGACTGACCGTCACGCGGGTGTCGAAGGTGGTCGACAACCGCTCTGCGACGTCCTGCAGACCGGGCATCTGGATCGGCTTACGCCGCGGCGCGACCGGTGTCGGGGTGCCCCCTCGGTTGGCCAGGGTGACCGCTTCCTCGGTGGCTCGCACCGACAGTCCCTCGGCCACGATCCGCGCCGCCAGCTCCTCCTGGGCCTCCGATCCGGCCGCCAGCGACAGCAGGGCACGGGCATGGCCGGCCGATAACACGCCGGCGGCGACCCTGCGCTGCACGGCAATCGGCAGGCGCAGCAACCGGATCATGTTGGTCACCAATGGACGAGAGCGACCGATGCGGGTGGCCAGTTCGTCGTGGGTCACCCCGAACTCGTCCAGCAGTTGCTGGTAGGCGGCCGCCTCTTCCAACGGGTTCAGCTGTACCCGGTGGATGTTCTCCAGCAGCGCATCGCGCAACAGGTTGTCGTCCTCGGTCTCCCGCACGATCGCCGGGATGGTCTCCAGGCCGGCCTGCTGGGAAGCCCGCCAACGCCGCTCCCCCATGACCAACTGGTATCGCGACGAACCGGGTACGGCACGCACCACGATGGGCTGCATGAGCCCGAACTCCCGGATCGAGTGCACCAGCTCGGCCAGCGCCTCGTCGTCGAAAACCTGCCGGGGCTGGCGCGGGTTGGGATCGATGTCGGCCGGCCTGATCTCCCGGTACACCGCGCCCACGTCGGCGGTGGGCGCAGGGGCGGCCGCGCTGCTACCGCCACCGAGAACGACATCCGCAGCGGCATCCCCCATGCGCGGGCCCAAGCCGGCACGACGGTCACCCGGGCCCTCGTTCCCCTCGCCGGGTCCCGTCGGGATCAGCGAGGCCAGGCCGCGGCCCAAGCCGCCCTTCTTACGCGACGGTCCGGTCATCTGGGGCGCTCCTGTTCTTCTCCGGGTCGTCGTACATCGGCGGTCACTGCTGTCCCCCACCGTCGGCCAGGTCTCGCTCGACGAGCTCCCGGCTGGCATCGAGGTAGCTCATCGCCCCGCGCGAACCTGGGTCGTAGTCGATGATCGTCATGCTGTAGCCAGGCGCCTCCGACACCTTGACGCTGCGCGGGATCACCGTCCGCAGTACCCGGTCACCGAAGTAGCGCCGGACCTCGTCGGCGACTTGATCGGCCAGCTTGGTGCGCCCGTCATACATCGTCAGCAGCACCGTGGTGACCTCCAGCCGCGGGTTGAGGTGCGCCTTGACCATCTCGATGTTGCGCATCAACTGGGACACGCCCTCCAGGGCGTAGTACTCGCACTGGATCGGAATCAGCACCTCCGGTGCGGCAACCAACGCGTTGACCGTCAGCAGTCCGAGTGAGGGCGGGCAGTCGATGAAGACGTAGTCGAAGTCGAAGTCGTCCAAGTCTGCCAGCGCATTACGCAGCCGGTTCTCCCGCGCCACCATGCTCACCAATTCGATCTCGGCGCCGGCCAGATCGATGGTGGCGGGAATGCAGTACAGCCGTTCGTTGTGCGGGCTCTGCTGTAGCGCTTCGGTCACCGGGATCGCCCCGATCAACACTTCGTACGACGACGGGGTGCCCGATTTGCGGTCGGCGATACCTAAGGCGGTGCTCGCGTTGCCCTGCGGATCGAGATCGATCACCAGGGTCTTGATGCCCTGCACCGCGAGGGCGGCGGCGAGGTTGACCGCGGTGGTGGTCTTGCCGACGCCGCCCTTCTGATTGGCCACGGTGAAGACGCGGCGGCGGGTGGGGCGGGGCAACCGGTTGTTGGTGTGCAGCACTTGCATTGCGCGCTCGGCCGCCGCTCCGATCGGGGTGTCGACAAAGTCCGACGATGTTTCACGTGAAACCGAGCCCGACGATGTTTCACGTGAAACAGCCGCAGCGGACGCTGCGGACTTCGCGGCCGACGACCGTGGCGTAACGCCCGGGGGGACTGCTCTACTCATGCCTGCCTCCTGCTCGACCGTCGTGCCGTGCTGCTCGCCGCCCGAGCGCGTGCGCGCTTCACCGCGGGGTCTCCCCGCAGCGCCAGCACCACGGTCGCGGGCGGGGTCAAATAGTCCACGCCACATCTCACCACCCTTACCTCGTTGGCGCCTAGTCTGGCCATCACAGCGCGATGCTCATCAACCTCGGCCTGCGCCCGCTCCCCCTTCATCGCCAGCATCCGGCCGCCCGTTCGTAGCAGCGGCAGGCTCCACCGGCCGATCTTGTCCAGGCTTGCCACGGCACGCGACGTGACGGCATCGCAGCCGCCGGCCGTGTCCCGCACGACAGCATCTTCGGCACGGCCACGCACCACCTCCACCCCCGCGAGGCCCAGTTCCGCGACCGCCTCATGCAGGAACTCGCTGCGGCGCAGCAGTGGCTCCACGAGGATCATCGATACATCCGGGCGGACGATCGCCAGGGGCATTCCCGGCAGGCCGGCCCCACTACCGATGTCCGCCACCCGCTCCCCGGGCTCCAGCAGTTCGGCGACTGCAGCACAGTTGAGCAGGTGCCGCTCCCAGAGCCGTTCGACTTCTCGGGGGCCGATCAGGCCACGCTCTACACCGGGTCCGGCCAACAAGGCCGCGTAGCAGCGAGCCATGGGAAGGCGGTCGCCGAATACTTCCGTCGCCTCCGGGGGTGGCTCGGGTGCCGGTGCTCCCTCGACATGTTTCACGTGAAACATTCCTCCGGCTTCCCGGGAACGGACCGTGGCGGGGAATCACACTGTTGTGATTCCCCCCGCTGAGTCTTGGTCAGTCCCGCCGTACCACTACGCGGCGTGACGGCTCGACGCCCTGGCTCTCACTGTGCACACCGGCGACGGCGGCCACCGCATCGTGGACGATCTTACGTTCGAACGGGCTCATCGGGGCCAGTTCCTCGTCGGCACCGCTTTCCAGCACCCGCCGGGCCACCTCGTCGCCCAGCGCGGTCAAGTCGTCGCGCCGCCGACGGCGCCACCCGGCGATGTCGAGCATCAACCGGCTGCGTTCGCCTGTCTTCTGGTGCACCGCCAAACGGGTCAGCTCCTGCAGCGCATCGAGCACTTCGCCCTTGCGGCCGACCAGCTTGGACAGGTCCGTGCCGCCGTCGATGCTCACCACCGCGCGGCGGCCCTCGACATCGAGGTCGATGTCGCCGTCGAAGTCCAGCAGGTCGAGCAACTCCTCCAAGTAGTCGCCGGCGATCTCGCCTTCGGCAACCAGTCGGTCTTCCAGGTCCACCGTGGGGGCGGCTTGGCCCTCCTGGGCCTCGCCCTCGGAGGCCACGGACTCGCGCTCCGTGGTCCCGGCGTCGTTCATGTCAGTCGTGTCGGTCATGTCGTCTCCCTCCGTGCCCGGCGGCTCGCGCACCGGTTGGCTTGTCGCGGTTTACGTCACCGCTTACGTTTCTTCGGCTTCGCCCCGGCCCCCGGCCGGCCGCCGCGGGCAGCCGGCCGATTCGGGCTCCGCTTGGCGGCCTCAGGGTTCCCGGCCTCACCGGCCTCCGCCTCGATCGCGCCCGGCTCCTCGGCGGGGTCATCGGAATCCCCGGCTGCATCGGTTGCGACCGCTCGGCTACCCCGCTTGGGCTTAACCCCGGGGGCTGGCGCATTGGCCGCGCGGCGCCGCAGCGCCTCTTCCTTCTTGTCCTCTTCCTCCTTGGCGATCAGCCCAAACACGTAGTGCTGCTGGCCGAAGGTCCAGATGTTGTTGGAGAACCAGTACAAGATGATCGCCAGCGGCAGGAACGGCCCACCGACCACCACGCCCAGCGGGAAGACATAGAGCGCCAGCTTGTTCATCATCGCGGTCTGCGGGTTGGCGGCGGCCTCAGGGCTCTGCCGCGCGACCGACGCCCGGCTGTTGAAGTACGTCGCGATACCGGCCGCGATCATAATCGGCACGCCGACCACGATCACCGACAGCCGGTTGAACTCGGTGAAGGCGTCCAGCCCGGTGCGTTGGATCATGGTCGCGCCCAGCGGGGCACCGAACAGATTCGCGTCCAGGAAGTTTCCGACGTCGGCCGCGCTGAAGAAGTAGTTGCCCAGCTGCCGGTTCAGATCGGGCGACAGGCCAAGCTGACCGATCCCGGTACTGGTCCGGTTGAACGACCGAAGCACGTGGAACAGCCCCAGGAAGACGGGAACCTGCGCGAGCATCGGCAAACACCCCAGGATCGGGTTGAAGCCGTGTTCCCGCTGGAGCTTCTGCATCTCCAGCGCCATCTTCTGGCGGTCCTTGCCGTACTTCTTCTGCAGCGCCTTGATCTGCGGCTGCAGCTCCTGCATCTGCCGGGTGGTCCGGATCTGCTTAACGAACGGCTTGTACAGCAGCGCCCGCAGGGTGAACACCAGGAACACCACCGACAGCGCCCAGGTGAAGAAGCTCGCGGGTCCCAGGAGGAGGCCAAAAGCCTTGTACCACAACCACATAATGCCCGACACCGGGTAGTACACGTAGTCCAGGCTGCCCGGATCAAAGGACACGGTATTCACCCTCCGCTCGATTGCCCGAGTTGTTCTCGGACGGGCAGCCGCAGTCAGCAGCCCCCTGGGACCGTTCGGGAATCGGGTCCCATCCGCCTTGATGCCACGGTCCGCACTTGGCCAGCCGTAGCGCCGCCAACCAGCTGCCCCGGATCAACCCGTACTCCGTCAGTGCCTCAACCGCGTACTGGCTACAGGTCGGCATGAAGCGGCAGCTGGGCAGACGCAGTGGCGAGATCATGTTCCGGTAGAGCTCGATGAGAAAGATCAACCCGCGTACCGGTGCTACCGCGACCGCGTGCATCAGCGCACCGCCCCCGCACCCCGGCGGATCGACCGCAGTCCTGTCCGCAACTGAGCGCCGAGTTGGTCCGAGCTCGCGCCATTGCTCCCGGGCAGCGCCCGGATCACGAGTTGCTCTCGCGGTTCCAGGTCGGCCAACACGCCGCGGGCCACATGGCGCAGTCGCCGAGCCACCCGATGTCGGTCGACAGCAGTACCGACCGACTTGGCAATGATCAGACCTACCCGCGGCGGAGTTCTCGTCGCGCCGTCGGGCGCCGACCCTTCGGACGAGTCCGTCCGTTGGTCGCCTATGAGCCGGCTGTACACGATGACGTCCGGCTGCACCGCCCTTCGGCCATGCTTGACCGTTGCACCGAAGTCGGCCGATCGTCTCATCCGGTATTGAGCCGGGAGCACCGCCGAGCTGCCTGTGCTCAGGCGGTCAGCGAGCGTCGGCCCTTGCTGCGCCGGGCGGTGACGATGGCACGGCCGGCACGGGTACGCATCCGCAGCCGGAACCCGTGCACGCGGGCCCGACGACGGTTGTTGGGCTGGAAGGTCCGCTTGCCCTTGGCCACGGCACACTCTCCTTATTGCATCTTGCGTCGCATAAGCCCGACACACCGGAAGCCCGTTGTGCCTGTCGCACGCGACGCACTCGGTAAGCTCGGTGAACTTCTGCGTCTTGCTGTCTTGCTCGTAACCGGCGCGGGCTCCGGCCTTTAGGCCGGTCGCAGCCGTATCGCCAACGTTCGGGCGACTGTTCGAGGGTACTGATGCACGTTCGCCGGGTCAAACCCCGGTGTAGTTGCCGCACTGCACGCTACCCATCGGCCTACGAAATCGACCCACTATTCACACTGTTCACACCCGTATCGGTCCCGCTAACGACCTTCGTTTTCATTCGCTTCATCTCGCTGAAATGAGTAGTCGTCTAGGCAGAAACCTGTTAGCTTCCTTGCCAGCGCCGTTTCGGAACCGGAGCGGTTTCTCGACCACGAACCGAAGATCACGAAGCGGCTGGCGCTTCAGATATGGCGTCTTTTGTCTGGAGTATCCGTTGCTGAGCACCCGGCCCGGAGGGCCTCATCGTGGAATGCGCACCTCATCCACATCTGTGGATAAGTGTGTGGATAGCATGTCCCCTGACGGCACGCGTGCGCTGCGGTGCCAGGCCGGACGGCGTCGAACCAGGGGGATGGGGCTGTGAATGAGGACCCCGGCACTGCGTTCCTCGGTCTCTGGGACGAGGTAGTCGCCGAACTCAACGGCGAATCCGCGGGAGCCAACGGCGACGCGCCAGCCCTGACTCCCCAGCAGAAGGCCTGGCTCAAGCTAGTCCACCCGCTGGCCATCGTCGAGGGCTTCGCGCTCTTGGCGGTCCCGAGCAGTTTCGTCCAGAACGAGATCGAACGGCATCTGCGGACCCAGATCACCGATGCACTCAGCCGGCGCCTCGGCCACGCCATCGAACTCGGTGTTCGGATCTCACCGCAGGTCGCTGAAGACCCGCCCACCACTTCCAGCACCGACCCCGGTGTAGAGGTGCGCGTCGAGGACGAAGACGACGAGACCACCGACGTCGAATACGACTGGCCCAACTACTTCACCGAGCGGCCCAGTGAGGACTCGCCGACCGCCGACGGTGCAAGCCTCAACCGGCGCTACACCTTTGACACCTTCGTCATCGGCACCTCCAACCGGTTCGCCCACGCCGCCGCACTGGCCATCGCCGAAGCACCGGCTCGCGCTTACAACCCGCTCTTTATCTGGGGTGAGTCCGGTCTGGGTAAGACCCACCTGCTGCATGCGGCCGGCAACTACACCCAGCGGCTCTTCCCCGGGATGCGCGTCAAGTACGTCTCCACTGAAGAGTTCACCAACGACTTCATCAACTCTCTTCGCGACGACCGCAAGGTGGCGTTCAAGCGGAGCTATCGCGACATCGATGTGCTACTGGTCGATGACATCCAGTTCATCGAGGGTAAGGAAGGTATCCAGGAAGAGTTCTTCCATACCTTCAACACGCTGCACAACGCCAACAAGCAGATCGTGATCACTTCCGATCGGTCGCCGAAACAGCTTGCCACCCTTGAGGATCGGCTTCGAACTCGTTTCGAGTGGGGCTTGATCACCGATGTTCAGCCGCCGGATCTAGAGACCAGGATCGCCATTCTGCGCAAGAAGGCGCAGATGGAACGCCTCGATGTGCCGGCCGATGTGCTGGAGCTCATCGCCACCAGCATCGAACGCAACATCCGCGAACTCGAGGGCGCGCTCATCCGCGTAACCGCATTCGCCTCGCTCAACAAGACCCCGATCGACCGGGCGTTGGCCGAGATCGTGCTGCGTGACCTGATCGCCGACGCCAGCACTATGCAGATCAGCGCCGCGATCATCATGGCGGTCATCGCCGAATACTTCGACACCTCCGTCGAGGAACTACGCGGGCCCGGCAAGACACGGCCGCTGGCGCAGTCCCGCCAGATCGCCATGTATCTGTGCCGGGAGCTGACCGACCTGTCGCTGCCCAAGATCGGCCAGGCATTCGGTCGCGACCACACCACGGTGATGTATGCCGAGCGCAAGATCCGCGGCGAGATGGCCGAACGTCGCGAGGTCTTCGATCAAGTCAAAGAGCTCACCACCCGGATCCGGCAGCGCGCCAAGCGCTGATTCCCGGCTCGGAAGTCCGTCCTTCTTGCAAAAAACTTTGGACCCACTCGTACCACCCGTCACGGCTGGACCCTGTGGATACCGCTGCGGACAACCTGTCCACGATCCGGTGGCGAATCGTCAGTCGATCCACACCACCTGCTTCATACACAGCCGCGCCGGCCGGTCCGGGCGTGTCATGCACTGCTCTTCCCCAGCCCCGTGCCCCCGCTCAGCAGCGACGATGCCACGTTGTGCCCAGCATCCACAGGACTTACTACTAATACTGGGAGTTATCCCTCGATTCTCTTTAAAAGCAGGTCGTTGGGGAATCGGGTCAACCGAGCCTGTTCACAACCGGCCTGCCTGGTCCCCGTCCAAGGCCGTGCCGGGCCGCTCGGTGTTGAGGTTTAACTTTCAAGAAGTCCGTCCAGCCTCTACGGTTGGTGACCGACCGCTCCTACACTTCGGCGTGGGGCGTTACACGGCCGCGGGTGGGGATGTTCACCAGTCGCCGCAGGGTAGAGCTCGATATCGGGGTGACGAGAGGACGTTATGGACGCGGCGACCACGAACGCGGGTCTGACCGACTTGAAGTTCCGCCTGGACCGGGACGACTTCGCTGACGCGGTGGCGTGGGTGGCCAAGTCGCTGCCGGCCCGGCCCACGGTGCCCCTGTTGGCCGGAGTGCTGCTGACGGGTTCCGACAACGGTCTGACCGTGTCCGGATTCGATTACGAAGTCTCCGCCGAGGTTCAGCTTGCTGCTGAGATCGCTTCTCCGGGAAGCGTTTTGGTATCCGGTCGACTGCTCTCGGATATTACCCGGGCATTGCCGGCCAAGCCGGTCGAAGTCCAGGTCGAATCCACTCGGGTCTCGTTGACCTGTGGGAATTCACGATTCTCGCTGCCGACCATGACGGTCGAGGATTACCCCACTCTGCCGACTCTGCCCGACGAAACCGGCGTGCTGTCCTCGGATGTGTTCGCCGAGGCCATCAGCCAGGTGGCGGTGGCCGCCGGCCGCGACGACACGCTGCCCATGTTGACCGGCATACGTGTCGAAATCTCGGGTAACACAGTGGTTTTGGCTGCCACAGATCGTTTCCGCCTGGCCGTCCGAGAGCTGAGTTGGTCTGCCGCGCCGGGTACCGAAGCTGCGGTATTGGTCCCGGCGAAGACCCTCGCTGAAGCGGCCAAGGCCAGCAGCGACGGCAACGAGGTGCATCTGGCGCTGGGCGCCGGGGCTTCAGTCGGCAATGAGGGCCTGCTGGGCATCACCAGCGCTGGCAAGCGCAGCACCACTCGACTGTTGGATGCCGAATTCCCGAAATTCCGGCAACTGCTGCCCAGCGAGCATCTTGCCGTCGCCACGATCGGTGTCGCTGAGCTCACCGAGGCGATCAAACGTGTGGCCTTGGTGGCCGACCGGGGCGCCCAGGTGCGCATGGAGTTGTCCGAGGGCACTCTGCGACTGTCGGCCGGTGCCGAAGACGTCGGTCGTGCCGAGGAGGATCTGCCGATCGACTTCGTCGGCGAGCCGTTGACCATCGCGTTCAATCCGACCTACCTCACGGACGGGTTGGGATCGCTGCACAGCGAGAAGGTGTCGATGGGCTTCACCGATCCGAAGAAGCCGGCGGTGCTGCGCCCCGCCAGCGCAGAAGACCCGGCGCTGATCGGTGATGGTCCGTTCCCGGCGGTGCCGTCGGATTACGTCTACCTGTTGATGCCGGTTCGCCTGCCCGGCTAAATCGGCGCAGCAGCGACGACGGGAGGGGTTGGTTTCTCGGTGTATGTCCGCCACGTGGGCCTGCGGGATTTCCGGTCCTGGGCGCACGTCGATCTGGAACTGGAGCCCGGCGCGACGGTGCTGGTCGGACCGAACGGCTTCGGGAAAACCAATCTGGTTGAGGCACTGTGGTATTCGTCCACTTTGGGATCACACCGGGTGGCCACGGACGCGCCACTTATTCGATCGGGTGCCACCCGCGCCGTGGTTTCGACAATCGTGGTCAATGAGGGCCGCGAACTCGCCGTCGATCTGGAGATCGCCGCAGGCCGGGCCAACAAGGTGCGCCTGAACCGCGCGCCGGTGCGGCACGCCCGCGAAGTCGTAGGGGTACTGCGTGCGGTGTTGTTCGCCCCCGAAGACCTGGCGCTGGTGCGCGGTGATCCCGGCGAGCGCCGCCGTTACCTCGACGAATTGGCCAGTGTGCGCCGCCCGCGGATCGCGGGCGTGCGCGCCGACTACGCTCACGTGCTGCGACAGCGCACAGCGCTGCTCAAAAGTGCCCCGGGCGCACTGCACCGCGGTGACCGTTCGGTGCTCGACACCCTCGATGTGTGGGATTCCCAATTGGCGTTGCACGGCGCCGAGCTGATGGCCGCCCGTATCGACCTGGTCAATCAGTTGGCGCCGGAAGTTGAGAAGGCTTATCAACTGCTGGCGCCGGGCACCAGAACCGCCGCCGTGGCCTATCGACCGAAACTCGAGATCCCCGCCGGTATCGAGAACCAGGGCGCGGCCGAACTTCAAGAAGCCCTGATTGCGGAGTTGACCCGCCGCCGCGGTGCGGAATTGGACCGCGGGATATGCCTGGTCGGCCCGCACCGCGACGAGTTGGAGTTGCAGCTCGGCGACCGGCCGGTGAAAGGGTTTGCCAGCCACGGCGAGTCATGGTCGATGGCGCTGGCGCTGCGACTGGCTTCCTATGAACTGCTCCGCAGCGAAGGCGCCGAGCCTGTGCTGTTGCTCGACGACGTCTTCGCTGAACTGGACGCCGCCCGGCGCCGGGCGCTGGCCGGCGTCGCGGCGTCCGCCGAGCAGGTCTTGATCACCGCCGCCGTGCCCGACGACATCCCCGCCGACTGGCAGGCCCGCCACATTCGTATCGCGGTCACCGAAGGTGACGAGGGCAGGGTGTCGGAATTGGTGGACGATGCCTCGTGACCGACTTCGAGGACTCGCACGACGAACCGGTGCTGCAGCCACCGGCGCACCTGGCCGGCCTGGCCGGCATGGACCTCGTCCGCCGCACCCTGGCCGAAGCGCGCGAAGCCGCTCGCAGCCAGGGCAAGGACGTCGGGCAAGGCCGCCGGGCGCCGTTGCGCCGCCGTACCCCGGGCACCGGCGGCGGTCGCCGCAGCTGGTCGGGGCCGGGACCGGATCGTCGCGATCCCCAGAGCCTGGGCGCGGCAACCCGCGACCTGGCGCAGTCTCGGGGCTGGTCTGCCCAGGTGGCCGAGGGCACGGTGCTGGGTCAATGGCGCTCGGTGGTCGGTGACGACATCGCCTCGCACGCAACACCGACCCGGCTCTCCGACGGGGTGCTCAGCGTGGCGGCTGAATCGACCGCCTGGGCCACCCAGTTACGCCTGGTCCAAGCCCAATTGCTGGCCAAGATCGCCGCCGCCGTCGGTGACGGCGTGGTCAAGACGCTGAAGATCACCGGCCCGACGGCCCCGTCCTGGCGCAAAGGGCCGTTACACGTCTCCGGTCGGGGCCCGCGCGATACCTACGGTTGAGTCGCCGCCGGAATCCGGCGCCTGTGTGGCGCTACGAGCAGGAAAATCGTTCCGGCCAGCGGCCGGACACGAGGCAAACCGCGATATCGACGCCACGGCGCAATCAGGTAGGCAGAAACACCACAAGAAAATGCTCGCCGTCGGGGCCTCAAGGTAGACTGGCTCAGTATCCCGCGCATGCACCCGAGTGCTGCGTCGAATGCTGACTTGCGAACCTGAGGAGAGCTCCCCGACCGTGGCTGCCCAAAACAAATATGGTGCCGATTCGATCAAGGTTCTCGAAGGCCTCGAAGCAGTCCGTAAAAGACCCGGTATGTACATCGGCTCCACCGGTGAACGCGGTCTCCACCACCTGATCTGGGAGGTTGTCGACAACGCGGTCGACGAGGCCATGGCCGGGTTCGCCTCGCAGGTGACCGTGCGCATCCTCGAAGACGGTGGCGTCGAGGTGACCGACGACGGTCGAGGTATCCCGGTCGCCATGCACGCCACCGGCATCCCGACCGTCGATGTGGTCATGACCGTGCTGCACGCCGGCGGAAAGTTCGAAGAGGGCGCCTACAGCGTCTCCGGCGGTCTGCACGGCGTCGGCGTCTCGGTGGTCAACGCGCTGTCCACCCGACTGGAGGCCGACATCTGCGTCGACGGCTACCAGTGGTTCCAGTCCTACGACAAATCCGTTCCCGGGACCCTGCGCAAGGGCGAGAAGACCAAGAAGACCGGCACCACCATCCGGTTCTGGGCCGACCCGGACATCTTCGAAACCACCACCTATGACTTCGAGACCGTGGCGCGGCGCCTGCAGGAGATGGCATTCCTCAACAAGGGCCTGACCATCGACCTCACCGATGAGCGGGTGCGCGTCGAAGAGGTCGTCGACGAGGTGGTCAGCGACACCGCCGAAGCACCCAAGACCGCGGAGGAACAGGCCGCCGAGGCCGTAGCTCCACACAAGGTCAAGCACCGCGTCTTCTGCTACCCCGGCGGTCTGCGCGATTTCGTCGCGCACATCAACCGCAGCAAGACCGCGATCCACCCGACCATCGTCGACTTCGACGGCAAGGGAACCGGACATGAAGTCGAGATTGCCATGCAGTGGAACGGCGGATACTCCGAGTCGGTGCACACCTTCGCCAACACCATCAACACCGCCGAGGGCGGCACTCACGAAGAGGGTTTCCGGTCGGCATTGACCAGCGTGGTCAACAAATACGCCAAGGACAAGAAGCTGCTCAAGGACAAGGACCCAAACCTCACCGGTGACGACATCCGCGAGGGCTTGGCCGCGGTCATCTCCGTGAAGGTGTCCCAGCCGCAGTTCGAGGGCCAGACCAAGACCAAGCTGGGCAACACCGAGGTCAAGTCGTTCGTGCAGAAAGTCTGCAATGAGCAGCTGGGCCACTGGTTCGAGGCCAACCCCGCCGAAGCCAAGACCATCATCAACAAGGCGGTCTCTTCGGCGCAGGCCCGCATGGCCGCCCGCAAAGCCCGAGAATTGGTGCGGCGCAAGAGCGCAACGGATCTGGGCGGCCTGCCTGGAAAGCTGGCCGACTGCCGCTCGAATGACCCGAGTAAGTCCGAACTGTATGTGGTGGAGGGTGATTCGGCCGGCGGCTCGGCGAAGAGCGGCCGCGACTCGATGTTCCAGGCGATCCTGCCGCTGCGCGGCAAGATCATCAACGTCGAGAAGGCGCGCATCGATCGCGTCCTGAAGAACAACGAGGTCCAGGCCATCATCACCGCACTGGGCACCGGTATTCACGACGAATTCGACATCTCCAAACTGCGCTACCACAAGATCGTGCTGATGGCCGACGCCGACGTCGACGGCCAGCACATCTCAACGCTGCTGCTCACCCTGTTGTTCCGTTTCATGCGGCCGCTGGTGGAGCACGGGCACGTGTTCTTGGCGCAGCCACCGCTGTACAAGCTCAAGTGGCAGCGCGGTAACGACGCCGAATTCGCCTACTCCGACCGCGAACGTGATGGCCTGCTGGAAGCCGGCAAGGCCGCCGGCAAGAAGATCAACATGGATGACGGCATTCAGCGGTACAAGGGCCTCGGTGAGATGGATGCCAAGGAGCTGTGGGAGACCACGATGGATCCCAGTGTGCGGGTGCTGCGCCAGATCACGCTCGACGACGCGGCCGCCGCGGACGAGTTGTTCTCGATCCTGATGGGCGAGGACGTTGAGGCCCGCCGCAGCTTCATCACGCGCAACGCGAAAGACGTTCGCTTCTTGGACGTTTAGAGATGTATTGCGACGTCGAACCGACCTTGACGTGACATCGCGACATCTGACCGGACGGACTTCTTCACAGAACGAGGAATAGATGACAGACACCACGCTGCCACCCGGGGACGACTCGGTGGACCGGATCGAACCGGTCGATATCCAGCAGGAGATGCAGCGCAGCTACATCGACTACGCCATGAGCGTGATCGTGGGCCGTGCACTGCCCGAGGTGCGTGACGGTCTCAAGCCGGTGCACCGCCGCGTGCTCTACGCGATGTATGACTCCGGGTTCCGTCCGGACCGCAGCCACGCGAAGTCCGCACGGTCGGTCGCCGAGACGATGGGCAACTACCACCCGCACGGCGACGCCTCGATCTACGACACCCTGGTCCGGATGGCTCAGCCGTGGTCGTTGCGCTACCCGCTGGTCGACGGCCAGGGCAACTTCGGTTCGCCGGGCAACGACCCCGCGGCCGCCATGCGTTACACCGAGGCCCGGCTGACTCCGCTGGCCATGGAGATGCTGCGCGAAATCGACGAGGAAACAGTCGATTTCGTCCCGAACTACGACGGCCGGGTACAAGAGCCGACGGTGCTGCCGAGCCGGTTCCCGAACCTGCTGGCCAACGGTTCCGGCGGTATCGCGGTCGGTATGGCGACCAACATCCCGCCGCACAACCTGCGCGAACTCGCCGAAGCGGTGTTCTGGTGCCTGGATAACCACGAGGCCGACGAAGAGACCACCCTGGAAGCGGTCATGGAGCGGGTCAAGGGCCCGGACTTCCCCACCTCCGGCCTGATCGTCGGTTCGCAGGGCATCAACGACGCCTACCGAACCGGGCGCGGCTCCATCCGGATGCGCGGCGTTGTCGAGATCGAGGAGGACTCGCGCGGGCGGGCCCTGCTGGTCATCACCGAGCTGCCCTATCAGGTCAACCACGACAACTTCATCACGTCGATCGCCGAGCAGGTGCGCGACGGGAAGTTGGTGGGAATCGCCAACATTGAAGACCAGAGCAGTGACCGGGTGGGACTGCGCATCGTCGTCGAGATCAAGCGCGACGCGGTTGCCAAGGTGGTGCTGAACAACCTTTACAAGCACACCCAGCTGCAGACCAGCTTCGGCGCCAACATGCTCTCGATCGTCGACGGAGTGCCGCGCACCCTCCGGCTGGATCAGATGATCCGCTACTACGTGGCTCATCAGCTGGACGTCATCGTTCGGCGCACCCGCTACCGGCTACGCAAAGCCGAAGAGCGGGCCCACATCCTGCGCGGTCTGGTCAAAGCACTCGATGCCCTCGATGAGGTGATCGCCCTGATCCGGGCATCGCAGACCGTCGACATCGCCCGCCAGGGCCTGATCGAGCTGCTCGACATCGATGACATTCAGGCGCAAGCGATTTTGGACATGCAGCTGCGCCGGCTGGCCGCGCTGGAACGCCAGAAGATCATCGATGAATTGGCCAAGATCGAAGCCGAGATCGCAGACCTCAAGGACATTCTGGAAAAGCCGGAACGGCAGCGTGCGATCGTGCATGACGAACTGGCTGAGCTCATCGAGAAGTACGGCGACGACCGCCGCACCCGGATCATCCCCGCCGACGGCGACGTCGCCGACGAGGATCTGATCGCCCGCGAGGACGTCGTCGTCACCATCACCGAGACCGGCTACGCCAAGCGCACCAAGACCGACCTGTACCGCAGCCAGAAGCGGGGCGGTAAGGGCGTACAGGGCGCCGGTCTCAAGCAGGACGACATCGTCGCGCACTTCTTCGTGTGCTCGACTCATGACTGGATCCTGTTCTTCACCACCCAGGGCCGGGTGTACCGAGCCAAGGCCTACGACCTGCCGGAGGCGTTGCGCACCGCACGCGGTCAGCACGTCGCCAACCTGCTGGCCTTCCAGCCCGAGGAGCGCATCGCTCAGGTCATCCAGATCAAGAGTTACGAAGACGCGCCGTATCTGGTGTTGGCCACCCGCAACGGTCTGGTCAAGAAGTCCAAGCTGACCGACTTCGACTCGAACCGATCCGGCGGCATCGTCGCGATCAACCTGCGCGACGGGGACGAACTGGTGGGCGCGGTGCTGTGCTCGGCCGAGGAAGACCTGCTGCTGGTGTCGGCGAACGGTCAGTCCATCCGGTTCTCGGCCACCGACGAAGCGCTACGGCCGATGGGCCGCGCCACCTCCGGTGTGCAGGGCATGCGATTCAACGCCGACGACCGGCTGCTGTCGCTCAATGTGGTCCGCGAGGACACCTATCTGCTGGTGGCCACCGCCGGCGGGTACGCCAAACGCACGGCGATCGAGGAGTACACCGCGCAGGGTCGCGGCGGCAAGGGAATCTTGACCATTCAGTACGATTCGCGGCGAGGCCGGCTGGTCGGGGCACTGATCGTCGACGATGACAGTGAGCTCTACGCGATCACCTCCGGTGGCGGTGTGATTCGCACCGCGGCACGGCAGGTTCGTAAGGCCGGACGTCAGACCAAGGGCGTTCGCTTGATGAACTTGGGCGAGGGCGACACACTGATAGCGATTGCGCGGAACGCCGATGAAGAGGCGGTCGACGAGGACTCGGGTAGCTGAACCCGACGCCAGACCCGGCCGCGGCGCGGTGGGGACACGCAGGTAAGGAGTCGTGGGTGAGCGCACCGAACGAGCCGGGGCACCCGGGCAACGGGGGCAAGGCGGACTCGGCCGGCAACGGTCCGGGCGAGCCGGGTCAGCGGCCCGCGGGCCGTCCCGGCCGGATCACCGAGACCGGGGAAGCCCCGCCGTGGCAGCGCGGCGGTCAGGCCCGCCCGGCCGCACCGGCCCGGCCCGCAGACGGCGGGGCGCACTCCCCCGGCGTTGACGAGCGGATACGCCGTTTCGTGTCCGGGACGGCTGCCCCGACAGCGCCTCCCGCGCCCGGCGCGCCGCAGCAGGCCCCGGCCAAGCCCCCGGCGGCGACCAAGCCGCCCGCTCAGCCTGCCAAGCCGCCGGGTCAACCGGCCAAGCCGGCCGCCAAGCCCGCGCCGCCGGTGAAGCCCGCCCAACCCGACGACGCCTACGTCAGCGAGTTGCCGGATCTGTCCGAACCGGCGCAGCGGCGGTCTCCGGCCCGCCGCCCGCAGGTGTCGGCGGGCCCGCGCGGGCCGCTGCGGGCAAGCATGCAGATTCGCCGGATCGACCCCTGGAGCGCGCTCAAGGTGTCCTTGCTGCTGTCGACGGCGCTGTTCTTCGTCTGGATGATCGCGGTGGCAGTGCTGTACGTCGCTTTGGGCGCAATGGGCGTCTGGAACAAGCTGAACAGCAACGTGGGCGACCTGTTGACCAACAACAGTGCCGCCGAACTGGTTTCCGCCGGTTCGATTTTCGGCGGCGCTGCGCTGATCGGGCTGGTGAATATCGTGGTGCTGACCGCGATGGCCACCCTTGGCGTGGTGATCTACAACCTCAGCACCGACGTCGTCGGCGGCGTAGAGGTAACCCTGGCTGACCGGGACTGACGGGCCGGGCGCTCACGGCATTTTGGTGAGCGGGCACCCAGTGCGGTAATCTCGCTCGGTCGCAGACGACTACGGGCCTATAGCTCAGGCGGTTAGAGCGCTTCGCTGATAACGAAGAGGTCGGAGGTTCGAGTCCTCCTAGGCCCACGAGTCCCACCAGGGGCCTTAGCTCAGTTGGTAGAGCGCTGCCTTTGCAAGGCAGATGTCAGGAGTTCGAATCTCCTAGGCTCCACAATGCGAACGCGCAGGCGTCGCCCCGGTGCGCTAAATCTTGTGCTGTGCGTCCACGCTCGGTGGGCGCGGCGACGACTCCTGCGGCCGGTTCGAGCGGCGGATCAACACCGCCACCACCCCGCCCGCCAGCAGTGCCGCACCGGCGGCCGCCGCGAGCACCCAGGACCGGCGAACATGACGGCGAGGGGCACGACCTTCCAACAGCTCCGGGAAGCCGGCGACGGCCTCTTGGGCGGCGGCCAGTTCCCGGGCCGCGGCTTCGGCGGCCTCGGAGACGCGGTCGGACAGTTGGCTGTCCCGATAGCGCCGGCGTAATTCGACCGCCCCGCGGCGCACAGCGGCGCCGCTGAGACCCGCGGCGCCAAGCGCCACGTCCACCGGCCCGGCAGCGGTGTGGGCGAGACCGCGAGTCAGGCGCTCTCGGTGGGTCAGCGGGGTCTCGGTCGCCAGGCGCATGGGCACAACGCTACCCGTGACGCAGCCCACCACGGCGCGAATGGCAGACTGTGATCCCATGACCTCCAGCTCCATTGCCACCGCAACTGCCACGCTGCACACCAACCGCGGCGACATCAAGATCGCGCTGTTCGGCAACCACGCTCCCAAGACCGTGGCCAACTTCGTCGGCCTGGCCCAGGGCACCAAGGAGTACTCGACCACCAACGCCTCCGGCGGCTCCTCGGGGCCGTTCTACGACGGCGCGGTGTTCCACCGGGTGATCGGCGGATTCATGATCCAGGGCGGCGACCCGACCGGTACCGGTCGCGGCGGCCCCGGCTACAAGTTCGAGGACGAGTTCCACCCGGAGCTGGTGTTCGACAAGCCCTACCTGCTGGCGATGGCCAACGCCGGACCGGGCACCAACGGCTCGCAGTTCTTCATCACCGTGGGCCAGACCCCGCACCTGAACCGCAGGCACACCATCTTCGGTGAGGTCGTGGACGCGGACTCGCAGGCGGTTGTGGACGCCATCGCCGCCACCGCGACCGACCGTGCCGACCGGCCCACCGAGCCGGTCGTCATCGAGTCCATCACGGTCGCCTAGCGGCGACGCGCGGCTGTGGTCAGCGGCCGGTGTAGCCGGCCGTTGACAGTACTTCGAACACCTCGCGCGGGTCGGTTCCCAAATCCCACCGCGACAGGATCAGCAACTCGTCATCGACGGTCTCGATCTCCAGTAGCCGATGCTTGCGCCCGATGCGCTGATACTCGGTGACACGAAGCCGGGTGAGGCTGTCCGGGGTGAGCACTTTGGTGCGCCACCAACCCCGCACCGCGAGGCCGTCGAATGTCAGCGCGAGCTTGGGCCGGGCCCGCCAGGACAACCCGGAGAACACCAGCAATCCCAGTCCGGCAATGCTGCCCAGCACCCGTCCGGGGGTGTCGGTGGCGATCGTCGTAGCGCTGATGGCCAACGCGGCCCCGACGAGCGCGCACGCAACGATTCCGCCGGCCGGTGGCGACCACTCCGTCTGCGCATGCCCGGGCTGACTCACGTCGACCTGCACGTTTCGAGGTTATCTACAGGAGTTGTCCACAGTGGGGATAAATCACATCGATGTGATTGACCCAGGACACGGTTGCTGAGCCGGCATCGGCGGCGGTCCGACATAACCGAAATACCGCGTCCGTGCAGCTCAGTGCCAGCGCATGGTGAGTAATAGCCCGGTGATCATGAAGGCAAACGCGATGGCATAGTTCCACGGGCCCAGCTCGGCCATCCAGTTGAGCGCGGCGGGGGCATCCAGCCCGGTGGCCCCCAGCTGATACACCATCAGCCACACCAGTCCGAGGAGCATCAGCCCCAGGAACAGTGCGACGAACCATGTGCTCGATGGGCCGCCTTTGACCTTGACCGGGGTACGGCTCACCGACGAGGGGGTGAAGCTGGTGGTCTTCTTGCGAACCTTGGACTTGGGCATCGGTACCTCGGGAAAGTGCGGCGTGAAGCTGCGAGTATGGGTCGGTACGAGATTAGCCCAGCAGGATAGTCCAGCCGAGAACGGGAGAGCCGATGCCGCAGATGGGACTGTCGTCCTCCGGCCGCCGTTCCCCGTGGCGGATCGGAGTTCCGCTGGTCTGCCTGCTGGCGGGCCTGCTGCTGGCGGCCACTCACGGGGTCTCCGGCGGTAAGGAGATCCGGCGTGGCGACGCCCCCCGACTGGTCGATCTGGTCCGCGCGACCCAGGCCACGGTGGAAGAACTCACCGCGCAGCGTGACACGCTGGCAGCCGGGGTGGGTTCAGTACACGGCCGAAGCTCCGGCATCGCCCTGTCGGCGATGCGCAAACGCAGCGAGCAACTCGCATCGACCGGCGGGCTGGAGGCGATGTACGGGCCGGGCCTGGTCGTGACGCTCGCCGACGCCCAGCGTGATGCCAACGGCCGGTTCCCACGCGACGCCTCCCCCGACGACCTGGTGGTGCACCAACAGGACATCTCCGCCGTGCTCAACGCTTTGTGGAGCGCCGGCGCCGAAGCTGTGCAGATGCAGGACCAGCGGATCACCGCGGCGTCGGCGCCGCGGTGCGTGGGTAACACTCTGCTGCTGGACGGCCGGACCTACAGCCCGCCGTACGTGGTGACCGCGATCGGTGACCCGGCCGCGATGCAGGCCGCGCTGGCCGACGATCCCCTGATCACTCTCTACAAGCAGTACGTGATCCGGTTCGGCCTGGGTTACAGCGAGCAGGTCAGTGCGGACCTGGAGGTCGTCGAGACACCGGCCGTCGCCCGGATGCGCTACGCCGTGCCGGTCGGCCCGGTCGACTACTGATTGGGCGCAGCGGGCCGTCGCCGTCAACGCGGCGGTAGCCTGTTGGTCGTGCGGATCCTCGTCGTCGACAATTACGACAGCTTTGTGTTCAACCTGGTCCAGTATCTGGGCCAGTTGGGTGTGCAGGCTGCCGTCTGGCGTAACGACGACGCGCGCCTGAGCGACCCGGCCGCTGCGGTGGCCGACTTCGACGGGGTGTTGCTGAGCCCCGGACCGGGCACGCCCGAACGCGCCGGCGCCTCGATCGCCCTGGTCGGGGCGTGCGCGGCTGCCGGGATCCCGGTGCTGGGGGTCTGCCTGGGGCACCAGGCGATCGGCGTCGCCTTCGGCGGCACCGTGGGCCGGGCGCCGGAGTTGCTGCACGGCAAGACCAGCACGGTCTTTCACTCCGGTGCGGGGGTGCTCAAGGGTTTGCCGGATCCGTTCACGGCCACCCGCTACCACTCGTTGACGATCCTGCCCGAGACGCTGCCGCCCGTTCTGGAGGCGACGGCGCGCACCCGCGGCGGAGTGATCATGGCGGTGCGGCACACGGAGCTGCCCATCCACGGGGTGCAGTTTCACCCGGAGTCCATCCTCACCGAGGGCGGTCACCGGATGCTGGCCAACTGGCTGGGCTATTGCGGCTACAGCTGCGACCCGGATGACCTCGAAGCCTTGGTGCGCCGGCTGGAGGAGGAGATCGCCGCGACGGTCCAGACCGCCCGGCCGCCCGCCCCTGTTCCGTAGCCGTTCGCCAGCGCCGCGTTACTGACCGAAGCGCAGCGTGATGTTGCCATCGGTGTTCACACCCTGTCCGGCCGCCGGGCTCTGGTAGAGCACCCGGTTGTGCCCGGATCCGCCGGCGTCGACGTCGGCGCCCTTGACCAGCATCCCGGTCCAGCCCAGGGCCCGCAGCTGCGGTTCGGCGTCGGTCCAGAACATGCCGGCCAGATCCGGCATCACAAACTGGTTGCCCCGCGACACCCGCAGCTCGATCACCGCGTCGACGGGCACCGTCTCACCGCTGGGCGGGCTGGTGGCGATCACCTCGCCGGCGGGTCGCGGACTGTCCACCGCCACCTCGGTGATCTTGGTGAAGCCGTAGACGGTCAGGTTCTTCTGCGCCAGATCCACGGTCTGGCCGGTGACGTCAGGAACGGGCTTGGTGGCCGGGCCGCTGCCGATCACGATGATGATCTCGTTGGTGACAGCCGTGGTCTGATTCGCCGGCGGGTTGGTGCCGACCACCTTGTCCTTGAGTTCCGGGGTGGACGGCGAGTTGACCTGCTTGAACTTGCCGAACCCGGCGGCGGTCAGCTTCTTGACCGCGTCGGCGTAGCTCAGGGTCGCGACATCGGGAAGCTGACGCTGCTCCGGCCCGTAGGACACGTCAACGGTGATCTTGTCGCCCTTGTTCGCCGGGGAGCCGGCGGGCGGGTCGGTGCCGATCACATGGTCGGGTGGGACGTGGGAATCGGAGCGCTGCTCGGTGCGGGTCTTGAAGCCCTTGTTCTGCAGTTCGGCGATCGCGTCGACCGACGCACGGCCGCTGACGTCGGGGACCTGGATCTGGTGGGTGCGGCCGCCGAACGTGTTGATCGACACCGTGACGATCACGGTCAACACGGCGAGCACGATCGCGGCGATCAGCCAGCGGCCCACCGAGCCCGGCCGCTCGTGGCCGAAGTCGAGTTCCTGGCGGGGCAGCGGGTCGGTCTGCGCACCGGTGTGGTCACCGGCCCGCGGCGTCATGATCGAGGCCCGATCGGCCGCGGTGAGCACCCGGGGGGCTTCGGGCGTCTCCCCGTTGTGGACCCGCACCAGATCGGCACGCATCTCGGCGGCGGTCTGGTAGCGATTGTCCGGATTCTTCGCCAGCGCCTTGAGCACCACGGCGTCCAGATCGGCGGGCAGGCTCGGGAGCCGCTGCGACGGGGGCACCGGATCCTCGCGGACGTGCTGGTAGGCCACCGCAACCGGGGAGTCGCCGACGAAAGGCGGGTCGCCGGTGAGGATTTCGTACAGCACGCAGCCCAGCGAGTACACGTCCGAGCGGGCGTCGACGGTGTCGCCGCGAGCCTGCTCGGGTGACAGGTACTGGGCGGTGCCGATCACGGCGGCGGTCTGGGTGACGCTGTTGCCGGCGTCGGCGACGGCACGGGCGATGCCGAAGTCCATGACCTTCACCGCGTTGTGCATGTCGATCATGATGTTGGCCGGCTTGACGTCGCGGTGGATGATGCCGTGCTGGTGGCTGAAGTTCAGCGCTTGGCAGGCGTCCGCGATCACCTCGATGGCGCGGATCGGCGGCATCGGGCCGTCGTTGTGCACGATGTCGCGCAGCGTGACGCCCTCGACGAGCTCCATCACGATGTAGGGCAGCGGACCGGCCGGGGTCTCGGCTTCACCGGTGTCGTAGACCGCGACGATCGCCGGGTGGTTCAGGGCAGCGGCGTTCTGTGCCTCGCGCCGGAAGCGCAGGTAGAAGCTGGGGTCGCGGGCCAGGTCGGCACGCAGCACCTTCACCGCGACCTCGCGGTGCAAGCGGGTGTCGACAGCGCGGTGCACCTCCGACATGCCGCCGAAGCCGAGGATCTCGCCGAGCTCGTAGCGATCGGAGAGCCGTTGCGGCGTGGTCATGGCGACGTCCTGTGCCAGGTCCAACCCGACGATTGCGCGGCCGGGGACGTCGCCGACGACTCAGCGTTCGACGAGCTGGTCAGCGGAGCCCCGGTGTCGGTGACGGTGGCCGGCGCCAGGGAGCCGCCCGGGCTCTTGGCGTTGACCACGATCAGCACCGCGATGATGATCGCCAGCGTGCCGAGCACCCCGGCCGCCCACAGCAGCGCGCGCTGCCCGGCGGTGAAGGTGCGCCGCGGCGGGGGCGTGCGATGGTTGCCGGCGCTGGGCCGGGCCCGGCGCGCCGCGGTGGCCCGCGCGGACACGGGCGGAGCGGCCCGGGTCACGACACCCGACGGGATGGCCGACGGGGCGGCGCGCCCGGCCGGCAGCGCCTGACTGGGCCGCGTGGGACGCCGCCCGGAGCGCACCGCGGCCACGGCATCGGCGAACGGGCCGCCACTGCGGTAGCGCATGGCCGGGTTCTTGGCCAGCGTGATCTCGATCAGTTCGCGCACGTTGGGCGGCAACTCGGCGGGCAGCGGCGGCGGGGGCTCTTTGATGTGCTTCATCGCGACGGTCAGCGCGCCGTCGCCGGTGAACGGCCGCCGCCCGGAGAGCACCTCGTAGCCGACCACCCCCAGCGAGTACACGTCACTGGCAGCGGTGGCGTCCTGGCCCAGCGCCTGCTCCGGGGCGATGTACTGGGCGGTGCCCATCACCATCCCGGTCTGGGTGACCGGGGCGGCGTCGACGGCCTTGGCGATACCGAAGTCGGTGATCTTCACCTGGCCGGTGGGCGTGATCATGATGTTGCCGGGCTTGACGTCACGGTGGACCAGTCCGGTGCTGTGCGCCACCTGCAGGGCGCGCCCGGTCTGCTCCAGCATGTCCAGGGCATGCCGCAGGGACAGCCGCCCGGTCCGCTTGAGCACCGAGTTCAGCGGCTCACCGTTGACCAGTTCCATGACCAGGAACGCGGTGCGGCCCTCCCCGTCCAGGTCGGTCTCGCCGTAGTCGTGCACGCTGGCGATACCCGGATGGTTGAGCATCGCGGTGTTGCGGGCCTCGGCGCGGAACCGCTCGATGAACTCCGGATCCGAGGAGAACTCCGGCTTGAGCACCTTGACCGCGACGCGGCGGCCCAGCCGGTTGTCGACGGCCTCCCACACCTGGCCCATGCCGCCGGTGGCGATGAGCCGCTGCAACCGATAACGCCCGGCCAGTGCCGCGCCGACCTGTGGACTCATGAGCCCCCCTGCAGGGCGGCTTGGATCACGGCGCGTCCGATCGGTGCGGCCAGGGCACCGCCGGTGGCGGCCAAGCGGTCGCCGCCGTCTTCGACCAGGACGGCAACGGCCACTTTCGGGGCGCTGGCCGGGGCAAAGGCGATGTACCACGCGTGCGGCGGGGTGTTCCGCGGATCGGCACCGTGTTCGGCGGTGCCGGTCTTCGACGCGATCTGTACGCCCGGGATGGCCCCCTCCTGCTGGGTCATTCTTTCGGCGTCGATCATTAGTTCAGTTAGCTTAGCCGCGACCTGCGAGGACACTGCACGGCGCTGCTCGCGCGGCTGGGTGGTGGCGATGCCCGCCAGGTCCGGACCCTCCAGGCCGTCGACCAGATACGGCTGCATGGTCAGCCCGCCGTTGGCGATGGTCGCCGCGATGACCGCGTTCTTCAGCGGAGTGACCGCGACATCCTTCTGGCCGATGCTGGTCATCCCGAGCGCGGCCGCGTCGCGGATCCGGCCGACGGTGGACTCCGCGACCTGCAGCGGTATCGGCTCGGGGGTGATATCCAGCCCGAAGCCCTGGGCCGTGCTGCGCAGAGCGTCCACACCGGTACGCATACCCAACTGGACGAAGGCGGTGTTGCAGGAACGCGCGAACGCCACCCGCAGCGGCACGGTCGGCTCGTTGCCGCCATCGCAGGTGCTGCCGCCGTAGTTCTCCAGCGTGACCGTGCTGTCGGGCAGCGCGATGCGCGCCGCGTTGGTCAGGGACTCGTTCTCACTGACGCCTGCCTGCAGCGCCGCCGCCGTCGTGATCACCTTGAACGTCGAGCCCGGCGGGTAGGTCTCGCTGGTGGCGCGGTTGGTCAGTGGTGAGGCCGGGTCGTCGCGCAGCTGTTGCCAGGCCTGGCCCTGTTGGGCCGAATCGTGCGAGGACAGCAGGTTGGGGTCATACGACGGCGCCGACACCATCGCCAGGACCTTGCCGGTGGACGGTTCCAGGGCCACCACCGCACCGCGACAGCCGCCGGTGCAACCGTTGCGCATCGCCTCCCAGCCCGCTTGCTGCACCCGGGGCCGGATGGTGGCTTCCACGGTGCCGCCGCGCGGGTTGCGGCCGGTGAAGAAGTCGGCCAACCGCAGCCCGAACAACCGCGGGTCCGACCCGTTGAGCACGGTGTCCTCGGCACGCTCGAGGCCGCTGCTGGAGTACCGCAGCGAGTAGAACCCGGTGACCGGGGCATAGACGGCCGGGTCGGGGTAGATGCGCTGGTATTTGATGCGGTCGTCGGTGGCGACCGAGTAAGCCAGCAGCTGGCCGGCGGCGGTGATCTGACCGCGTTGCCGGGAGTATTCGTCGAGCAGCACCCGCTGGTTGCGCGGGTCGGCGCGCAGCCCATCGGCGGCGAAGACCTGGGTCAGGGTGGCGTTGCCCAACAGCAGCACGATCAGCGCCATCAGGGTCATCGTGACGCGGCGCAGGGAGGTGTTCATACGCGCTCGATCACCGCCGTGCCGGTGTCGCCGATCGGAGTCGGGCGCACGGGATGGGTGCTCAGCGGCCGGCGGGCGGCGTGCGAGACCCGCAGCACGATCGCCAGCAGCACGTAGTTGGCCAGCAATGACGATCCGCCGTAGGACAGCCACGGGGTGGTGAGCCCGGTCAGCGGAATCAGCTTCGTCACCCCACCGACCACGATGAACAGCTGAATGCCCAGGGTGGCGGCCAAGCCGGCGGCCAACAGCTTGCCGAAGCTGTCCCGCACCGCTATCGCTGTGCGCATCCCACGCACGATCACGATGGTGTAGAGGATGAGCACGCCGGCCAGCCCGACCAGACCCAGTTCCTCGCCGAATGCGGCGATGATGAAGTCCGTCGAGGCCGCGGGCACATATCCGGGCTGTCCGTTGCCCAGTCCGGTGCCGAAGATGCCGCCGGTGGCGAAGCTGAACAGCGACTGCACCATCTGATAGCCGGCGCCCTCCGGGTCGGCGAAGGGGTCCAGCCAGGTTTGTACCCGCACCCGGACGTGGCTGAACAGGAAGTAGGCGGCCACGCTGCCGGCGGCGAACAGCAGCATGCCGATCACCATCCAGCTGAACCGGCGGGTGGCCAGGTACACCACCACCAGGAACGATGCGTACAGCAGCAACGACGTGCCGAGGTCCTTCTCGAACGCCATGACTCCCACCGAGATCACCCAGGCGGCCAGCAGCGGCGCCAGGTCGCGCGGCCGGGGCAGGTTCATGCCCAGCACGTGCTTGCCGGCGCTGGTGAACAACCGGCGTTTGGACACCAGCACCGCGGCGAAGAAAATCAGCAACAAGATCTTGGAGAACTCGGCAGGCTGAATTGTGAAGCCCGGCAACCGAATCCAAATCTTGGCACCCTGACGCTCGGACAACGAGGCCGGCAGCAGGGCGGGGATCACCAGCAGCACCAAGCCGGCCAGGCCGCAGACGTAGCCGCTGCCGGACAGCTGACGGTGGTCTTTGAGGGCCACCAGCACCAGGGCGAAGACGCCGACGCCGACCAGTGTCCACAGCATCTGCGCGCTGGCGCCGGGACGCGCGCCGGCGCCGTCGATCGCGACGCCGAGATCGATGCGGTGGATCATCACCAGCCCGAGGCCGTTGAGCAGCGCCACCACCGGCAGCAGCAGCGGGTCGGCGTACCGTGCCGACCGCCGGATGACCAGGTGCGCGAAGCCGAACAGCACCAGAAACGCCACCCCGTAACCGACCAGGTCCCAGCGCAGGCCCTGCTCGTGACCGGCCTCGACGATCAGCATCGCCACCGCGATGATCATGGTGGCGAAGCACAGCAGCAGCAGTTCGGCGTTACGCCGATCCGGCAGCGCCGGTGTCAGCGTCACCGGCGGCTGCGGCGCGGTGCTCACGTCGCTGTGGTCTCCCCCGCCCGCGGGAGGTGCGCCCCGCTCATCGCCCGCCACCGCGTCGTCGCCGGCGCGGATCATGAGGCTGCCCGGCAGTCGGTCCCCGGTTCTGGAGGGGCCGGCGGCAGGTTGGTCAGGGTGGGCAGACGTGACTTTCCGGACGGGGGCGGCGGGCCGGGCCGCGGACCGGTGGGGACCATCCCGGGAGCGGGGCTGCGCGACGGCGTGGAACTGGAGCCGGTGGTGGTGCCGTGCGGGCACGGCGGCAGCAGTGAGTCGCGGGCCAGATTGCGCAGTTGGGTGATCGCGTCGTCGAGGGTGCCGGCAGGCAGGCCGTTGCTGACCTGTTGGCGGGCCGGCGGACGGAGATCCTGCAGCGTCATCAGCCGGCAGCTCAGCTTGTCGCCGGACTGCTTGAAGCTGATCTGCACCAGCTGGCCCTTGCTGTCCAGACAGCCCAGCAGGTAGGGCTCCTGCAGCGGCACACCCAGGATGGAGCCCTGCACACCGCGCATGATCGCCACCGTGCCGCCGTAGGCGGTGACGTAGTAGTTGGTGCGCACGACTGCGCGTCCGACCAACAGCCCGGCGCCCACCAGCGTCAACAGCAGCGCCGCGGCGATGAACTTGCGTCGCCGGGAGCGGGGCTGCCGGTCCGGCGTTTCGATACGCGGCAGCGCGCGCTTGGCGACCGTCTTGCGCGGGGAGATCGCCGATGCCCGCCCGGCGGCGGTGTTGAGGGCGATCACATGGTCGTCGTCGCTGTCGGAGACCGCCCCGGCCAGGATCGGCTGGGTCTGGCCGTAGTCGACGTCGACGACGTCGGCCACCACCACCGTGACGTTGTCGGGGCCGCCCCCGCGCAACGCCAGCTCGATGAGCCGCAGCGCGCAGTCGTTGACGTCCGGGATCTCCAGCGCCTCGTGGATGGTCTCGGTGCTCACCGGGTCCGACAGTCCGTCGGAGCACAGCAGATAGCGATCACCGGCCTGCGCCTCGCGCATGATCAGCGTCGGCTCCACCTCATGGCCGGTCAGCGCGCGCATGATCAGCGAGCGCTGCGGGTGGCTGTGTGCCTCCTCCAAGGTGATGCGGCCTTCGTCGACCAGGGTCTGTACGAAGGTGTCGTCCTTGGTGATCTGAGTGAGCTCGCCGTCGCGCAGCAGGTAGCCGCGCGAGTCGCCGATGTGGGCCAGCCCCAGCCGGGGGCCGGCGAACAGGATGGCGGTCAGGGTGGTGCCCATGCCCTCAAGCTCGGGGTGCTCTTCGACGTAGGCCGCGATCGCCGAGTTGCCCTCTTGCACGGCGCTTTCCAGCTTCCCCAGCAGGTCACCGCCGGGCTCGTCGTCGTCGAGATGCGCCAGCGCGGCAATCACAAGCTGCGACGCGACTTCACCGGCCGCGTGCCCGCCCATGCCGTCGGCCAACGCCAGCAGCCGGGCTCCGGCGTAGACGGAGTCCTCGTTGTTGGAGCGCACCAGACCGCGGTCGCTGCGGGCGGCGTACCGCAGAACCAGGCTCACCGGCGGAGCTCGATCGCGGTCTTGCCGATTCGTATCGGCGTGCCGACCGGAACCCGTACCGCAGTGGTCACCTTCACCCTGTCAAGGTAGGTCCCGTTGGTCGAACCCAGATCTTCGACATACCATTCCGTCCCCCGCTGAGATAGCCGAGCGTGCCGGGTGGAGGCGTAATCGTCGGTGAGCACCAGCGTGGAGTCGTCGGCGCGGCCCACCAGAACCGGCTGATCGCTGAGCGCGATGCGGGCCCCGGTCAGCGGTCCTTCGGTCACCACCAGATGCCGCGCGGTGGTCCGTTGCTGGCGCGGCGGAAGCAGCACGCCCCGGATCGACAGTCCGCGGCGGACCATCACCGCGCCGGTCGGTGCGTAGATGTCGGTCCGCAAAATCCGCAGCACGGACCAGATGAACAGCCACAACAACGTCAAAAAACCGGCTCGCGTCAGCTGCAGTACCAGTCCCTGCATCCGGCGTCCTCTCCGTTGTCGCGCAGCCCATGGCGTGCTCCCGGCGGCGGAGCACTTCGGCAAAGTCACGATACTTGGGCGCGGGGGGCCGTAGGGCAAAGCGGCAGCGCTTTGCTGGTTGGGTTTGTCGGTCGGGTGGACGCTGCCGCGGTGCCTAGTGGACCCGGACGATGATCTCGGAGTGCCCCAGCCGGATGACATCGCCGTCGGCGAGCTGCCACTCTTGGACCGGAGCGTTGTTCACCGTGGTGCCGTTGGTGGAGTTCAGGTCCGACAGCAGGGCAACCCGGCCGTCCCAGCGGATTTCGAGGTGACGGCGCGACACCCCGGTGTCGGGCAACCGGAACTGGGCGTCCTGACCGCGGCCCACCACGTTGGCGCCTTCGTGCAGCTGGTAGGTACGGCCGCTGCCGTCGTCGAGCTGCAGCGTGACCGAGGCGGGCGCGGAGTAGGCGCGCTGGCCGTAGCCTCCGCCCGGTGCCTCCCCGTATCCGCCCT
Organism: Mycobacterium sp. P7213; assembly: GCF_900604305.1. Classification (NCBI taxonomy): domain Bacteria; kingdom Bacillati; phylum Actinomycetota; class Actinomycetes; order Mycobacteriales; family Mycobacteriaceae; genus Mycobacterium; species Mycobacterium sp. P7213. The sequence continues at coordinate 25,231 of NZ_UWOA01000026.1, read as the reverse complement.
GAGCCTGCTGGCCGTAGTCGTAGCCGCCCTGTGTGCCTTGGCCCTCGCCGTAGCCGCCGGGCGCGGACTGGCCGTAGTCGTAGCCGGCGGGAGCCGGGGGTGCCTCGCCGTAGCCGTAGCCGGGCTGGCCGTAGTCCTGGCGGCCATAGGACTGGCCGCCCTGGTCATACCCACCCTGCTCGTAGGCGGGGCGCTGCTCGTACTGGCCCTCGGGGTAGGCGTAGTCGTCCTGGCGGGCCGGGGGTGCCTCGCCGTAGCCGTAGCCGGGCTGGCCGCCGCCGGGATAGGCCGGTGCCGCGGGCTGGTGCTGGGGGTAGCCCTGCTCGTAGCCGGCGGGAGCGCCGTAGCCGCTGGGCGGACGCTGCTCGTACGGCTGGGCCTGCTGGCCGTAGCCACCGCCCTGGCCGTAGCCGCCCTGACCGGGGTAGCCACCCTGCTCGGGGTAGCCACCCTGCTCGGGCCGACGGGGCGGAGCGTAGCCGCCGCCCTGGCCCTGATCGGGATAGCCGCCGCGCTGCTCTTGCTGGTAGTGGTCGCCGTCGGGGCCGTAGCCACGGGCGTCCTGACCGCCGCGAGCATCGTCGGCGGGCCGCCCGTAGCGGGGGTCGTAATACTCGTCGCCGGGACGATCCTGCCCGTGGGCGCCGCGGTAGCTCGGGTTATCGGTCATCGGTGGCACTCCTGATTCTGCGGTAAACGCATGAACTGATTGTGGCGGGCGGGATTCGTTGAGCGTCTCGTGGGGGCGGGCGTCAGGGTTGACGCCGCCCCGTGCGCGGACCTGGCCGGTTCGCAGGCTCGGCGACTGCTGGAACCGGACAACCACATCACCATACGTTTGCCACCCCTGTTCGCCGATGTGCCCAGCCAGATGCCGGGCGAAGGCCTTCGACGTCAGATCCTGGTCGGCGCCCACCTTGTCGTAGTCGTCCATACCGAGGGTAATGACGTATTCGTTGGGCGCCAAAAGTTGATCTCCGGCCAGGGAGCGCACCCCGGCGGCGGCTTCACGGCGTAGCGCAGCCTCGATCTCCTCGGGGAGGACTTCCCCTCCGAAGACCCGGGCCATCGCATCCTCCACAGCGGATTCGAGTTTGCGCTCGATGCGATGAACCAGCCCACGCTGGCTGTCCAAGCTGCTACCCGCCTTACTCTCCGCCGTCACTAGCCCTATCGGGGACGCTGCTGCGGCGTGTCGCTCAGCTGCATCCGCCCTGGACATGGTATCGACCCGGGGTGCCAGGGCGGCACCCTTCTACGGCGGAGAATCGGATAAGACCAGGTCACGAAGGGGTCACGGCGCCTTGTTCCGGGCCGGGCGAGGCGCATTGCGGGGGCCGGAGCCGATTTTTCGGGGAGCAGGGGGCCCGTGATACGCTCCCCCGGTTGCTCGGGCGAGTGGCGGAATGGCAGACGCGCTGGCTTCAGGTGCCAGTGTCCTTCGGGACGTGGGGGTTCAAGTCCCCCTTCGCCCACAGTGTGATCTCTCGGGAGATCCCGGACAGGCCGAACCCTCAGGGTTCGGCCTGTTTTTGGTTGTGGTGCCAGTGTGCGTGGCGGTCTTTGCCTGCTGGTTGGTAGTCGCGGGTTGGGGTCGATGGTGAGTTCTCGGAGTAGTTCGTCAGTGGCGGCGACGACGATGCGGACGTGGACGTTGTGGACGAGCTGGCAGACGGGGAATTGGGTTTAGGCGTTGACGCGCAGGTGGCGCCCTTCCAAGACCCTGACGGATCACAACTTCCGCGGTGGGCCGAAGTAGTGCACGGGCGTCTTTGATCAGCAGCAGCAGGTGCAGCGGGTCGGTCGGCGAGGGCTCGAAATCGAAATGTGCGTAGAACGTCCGCGCCTGTTCATGCAACGCGTGCACCAGCAGCGCCCGCACCCCGATTATCTCCGCGGCCGCCACCGCGCGGGTGATTGCGTCCCGTAATAGTGCGGCGCCCAAGCCCTGGCCCTGTTCTTTGCGGTCGATCGCCAGCCGGGACAACAGGATCACCGGCACCGGATCGGGCATGTTGCGCCGCGCCCGCCCGGGTGTGCCGGTGCGCTCCACCGCCGCCGAGGCCAGCGCGTAGAACCCGACGACGCGGCCGTCCCGGCACGTCACGAAACACCGGGACGCACCCTCGACGTGGTTGGCCAAGGCGCGTCCCCGCAGGTATTCGTCCAGGCTGGGCTCGCCGCTGTCGAACTCGGCGACCACATCGTGCTCACCGATCGGCCGGGGCGCGCTGTAGCCGCTCACTCGTCGAAGATCGACGGCTCCGCGAACAACTTCTCCAGCCGCGGCTTGTGCGCCACCGGCCGGTCCAGCACCGACACGAACTCCGACCAGGCCGAGGCATCGAGCATGAACAGCCGGCGATCGGCGAGCACGTCACGGGCACGAGCCAGCGTCGCGGTCACCGTGAAGTTGGTCAGGTCGGTCCCCTCCACCTCGGCGGCCCGACGAATCAGCGCGTCCTGCTCGGCAGTAAGACGCACCGCGAACCGCTCTGTCTTCGTGGCCATGCCACCCATTGTGTGCCTATCAGGCAGACAATGCAACGGGGTTTTGATCACGCCTCTGAACAGCGGCGATGCACTTCCTACCTGTAAAACACACGCTGACTCACGGCAAGAAGTACCGGGGCCGGGTCGGGTCGCGGTGGGACGGCCACGGTCGTCTCGTCGCTTTCAACCCCTGTGAGGGGGACTGAGGCCGAAAGCGGCCGCCCGTGGCGATGCTGCTGAGCCTCTTTCGTCGCTGCTGGCGGAGCGCCCCCCGATCACCAGAGCGGATCACGGCCGTTCCAGGCGATGAGCCGGTCGATGGCGGGGGCGTCGTCGGGGAGGGCGACGGCCTCGGCGAACGGCATGGCCACCTCGTCCAGGCCCATCGCGGCCGCGATCTCGGCATACAGCGCGCGACGGTTCGCCGGCGGCAGGATCCGGTGTGCGGACTGCAGCGCCGCGGCGATCACCGCGTCGTCCCAGTCGGGCTGCTGGCCGGTCGCCACAGCCAGGTCCCAGGTGTGCACGCTGACCTCGGAGAGGTAGGACGCCAGCACGTCGGCACCGCTGCCCTGGATCCACGGCAGCGCCATCGGTTGCTCAAGCACGCCGTCGTCACTCCAGGCCTGCGCAGCTCGTCGGGCTGATTCCTGCCAAGCATCGGCCCAGCGACCGTCGGAGATCTGTGGGGCGGCGACGGTGAAGGGATCACCGCCGCTACCCAGGGCGGTGATGCGGTCCAGCACGGCGATGAGGTGGGTCAGCAAGGTCTGCACGTTCATCTCAGTGCAGGGCGTTGGGGCGGTGAGCTGCTCGGGTCGAATGCCGGCGATCACGCTCCCGCCGGTGGCAACGGCACGATCGAGAAGGGGCCGCGGGTCGGTCAGCGGGGCTGCGGGAGAACTCGTAGGTGTAGTCATGGCGCCATTGTGGTGACCATAACCGGTCACCTATTGGCCAGTTTGTGTGGAATTCTGCTGAGGTGCGAGCTGACCGGCTGGTGGCCACCCTTCTGCTGCTGCAGCAGCGCAAGCAGGTGACCGCCGTCGAGGTGGCCCGCGAGCTGGAGGTGTCCGAGCGCACCGCCCGCCGCGACCTCGAAGCCCTCAGTGTCGCCGGGATACCGGTGTACTCGGTGCAGGGCCGCGGGGGCGGGTGGCGCCTGGTGGGCGGCGCGCGCACCGACCTTTCGGGGCTGACCGCGAGCGAGGCTCGCGCGCTGTTTCTGGTGGCCGGACCCGCCTCGACGGCCACCCCGGACGTCAAGGCAGCCCTGCGCAAGCTCGTCCGGGCGTTGCCCGAGCCTTTCCGGGCGCAGGCCGAGGCCGCCGCCACGTCCGTGGTCGTCGATCCACGGCTTTGGGGTGCCAGTCAGGCCGCGCCGACTCCACCGCGGTTCCTCGATGCGCTGCAGGAGGCGGTGATCAGGGGTGTGCAGGTGCGGCTCGGCTATGTCGACAGCAAAGGCGCCGTGACCGAGCGGACGGTCCACCCGCTGGGCATCGTCGCCAAGGGCCCGACGTGGTACCTGGTGTCGGAAACGGAGGTGGGCCGGCGGACCTTCCGTATCGATCGGGTGTCGTCGGTCGCGTTGACCGACGAGCCCGTGCGGCGGCCCCGGGGATTCGACCTTGCGCAGAGCTGGCGGGAGATCGCCGATGAGGTCGACCGCAAGCGCACCCCGCTGGAGGTCCAGGCGGTGTGCGCGCCCGACGGCCTCGGTCTGCTGCGGGCGATGCTCGGCGGCCGCCTGGAGGTGGGCGGTGCCACGCCCGACGGCCGGATCGGGGTGGTGATCCGGGGCCACAATGAATACGCCCTCGCCGGCCAACTCGCCGGGCTCGTCGAATGGCTCGAGGTCACCGGTCCGCAGGGCTTGCGCGATCACTTGGCCGCCATCGGGACCGCGCTGGCGGCGCGGTACCGATGAGCGCTGGCCCTCAGTACGCCGTCGCCACGTTCTCCTGGGCCCACCGTTTCTCGGCGTCCGATCCCCCCGGGGGCGGAACCAGGCCGTTGATCATCCACAGTTCTTCGCTGGTCTCGTCGACGTGGAACTCCCAGTGCAGGCCGGGGTGCTGATCCAGCGTCGGAGTAAGGATCTGGCTGATCCATTCGGTGATCCGCCGGCGGTTCTGGCTGTCGGCGGCATGCCGGGCGATGTGATCGATCACCACGCGCACCCCGACCCCGGTCGGCTCGCCACCGACGTAGAAGTCCTCCGGCGCGGTCTCCTGAAACAGGGTGACCACGTAGAAGCGCGGCAGCCCCGCCTTCTGGTAGTGGTCGGTGATGCGGGACGCCAGCGCGCGCTTGTCCGGTGCGCTGAAGAGCCCGGGGGAGTGATGAATGGTCCACAGGGGCATGGCGGTTCGGTGCTCCTTGATCCGGCTCAGTGCGACAAGGCGCCGGACAGGTCCTCGACCGGACCGGACAGCGCGGCTTTCACATGCCCGCTGATGTCGTCGGCCAGCACCTCGACGGCACCGGACTCCACGCCGTCGAGGATGCGCCGCGCCACCTCGCCCGGCGTCACCTTGGGGGCGTCCAGCTCGGCGACCATGTCGGTGTCGATCAAGCCGGCGTGGATGCCGACCACCTGTGTGTGCTGCGCCGCCAACTCGATGCGCAGCGAGTTGGTCACCGACCAGGCGGCGGCTTTGGACGCACCGTAGGCACCGTAGCCGGCCATCCAGGACAGCACCGAGTGCATGTTGACCAGCGCCCCTCCCCCGTTGGCCGCCAGGATCGGCGCGAACGCCCGTGCCAGGCGCAGCGGTCCGAAGACGTTGACGTCGAAGGTTTCGGTGATGCGCTCGAAGGAGCCGGTCAGCAGGGCGTCGGGCAGCAGCACGCCCGCGTTGTTGAACACCAGCTCGGCATCGCCGGCCGCTTCGGCCAGGGCCGCCACCGACTCGTCCGACCCGACTTCCAGCGCCAGCGGCACCACCTGCGGGCGCTCATCGGTGAATGTGGTGCGTGCGGTCGAGTAGACCTTGCGGGCTCCGCGCGCCAAAAGCTCGTCGACCAGGGCTGCGCCCAGTCCGCGCCGTCCGCCGGTGACCACCGCGACCTTTCCCTGTACTGCAACCATCTCCGGATCCTCTCTCGCTGACTAACGACTACGTTAGTAAGAGCAAAGCACGCCATGCTAGATAACGCAAGGGTTAGTCACGTAAGCTGGACCACATGCAGTTCGAACCCCGGTTGCGCGACCGATCGCGCTGGTCCACCGGCGATGCGTGTTCGGTGGTCCGGCTGCTCGATGTGCTGAGCACCAAGACGGCGTTCCTGGTGGTGCGGGAATGCTTCTACGGCACCAGCCGCTTCGAGGACTTCATGGCACGCATCGGCGCCTCGGCGCCGGCGGTGTCGCGGGCACTCAAGCAGCTCGAGTCCGCCGGAATCATCACCCGGGTCCCCTACCAGGAGGCCGGGCAGCGGGCCCGAGACGAGTATCGGCTGACACCCGCCGGCGAGGACCTGCTGCCCGTGATGCTGGCGTTGACCCAGTGGGGTGACAAGTACCTACAGGACGGAAAACCGCCGCTGTCCTTCGTCGACGCCACCACCCAGCGCCGAATCGGGGTACGGGTCACTGACGAGTTGGATGTCCCGGCGCCCGACCCCGACAACATCGAGATCCGCTTGAACGCACCGCGCCGATCACGCTGAACAGCCGCCGAGTGCCGGCTCAGCGGCCCCGGATCACGGTCTCGGCGAACTCGGCAATCGACTCCGGCGGCGCGAAATCAGCGAACCACACGTAGAACCGTTGCGCCCCCTGGCTTTCGAGCCGACCGAAATGCTTGACCAGCGCTGCGGCATCACCGCACACCAGGCCCGATCCCAGCCGGCCGAATCGCCGCTGAGCCGTCTCTGACACCGCCGCCACGTCCTGGTCGAGTCGGGCGAAACCGACCATCTGCTGCACGGACGCGCGCGCAGAACCGATCGACGGCAGCAGCTCGGGCAACTTGTGCACATGCGTCGCCGGCAGGTTCCACCAATCGGCATAGCGGTGTACCAGCTGAAGCATGCGGGGGCCCACCCCGCCGAGCACCAGCGGGATCGGCATGCTCGGAGCGGGAGTCTGAGCCCGCTCCCCCTCGGCGCTCCAGTATTCGCCGAGCGACACCAGCGTCTCCCTCAGCGCGTCGACGCGTTGTCGCGGACCGGCGGTGGTGATTCCGTACTTGACCAGCTCGTCGGGCATCGAGCCGGAACCCAGCCCCAGTTCGAAGCGGCCGCCAGAGGCTTCGGCCAAGGTCGTCGCCTGCTTGGCCAGCACGGCGGGATGGCGGAATCCGTCGCACAACACCACGTGGCCGACCTTGATCCGTTCGGTGTGGGCGGCGACCCAGGTGGCCACGGTCATCGCCTCCCACAGCGGCGCGGTGGGGGCCATCGGGGTGTCCAGGTGGTCGAGGAATGCGACGCCGTCGAAACCCGACGCCTCGGCCACCCGGGCGCGCGTCACCAGGTCACCCAGGCCGATTCTGGTCTGCGGCAGGTACAAGAACCACTCGGTCATCGTTTCCCCTTCGGGGCCGCAGTAGTCGGCGCTTGACGCAACCCCGGCAGCACGTAGCGGCGCACATGCTGTCGCACGGCTGCTGGATCGTCGGGGTCCATGTGGTGTCCCGGGACGCTGCCGAAACTGATCAACACCCGAGCGACCCATTCACTGGCCTCGGGAATGTCGTTGTCCGGGTCGATGTCTCCGCTCTCGACGGCGGCTTCGACAAAGGGCTGCCAGAATGTCGCGAGATCGGGCACCAGGCCGCGGACGCCCGTGCCGGCGCAGGCGGTGAACTCGTCCGGCTCGGCGGTGCGCAACCGCATCAGCAGCGTGCCGGGATCGTCGTAGGCGCGGCGGCCGATCTGGACGCCGGCCACCAGCTGGTCCTCGAAGTCGGTGAGCGTCGACAGCTCGGCGCGGGTCTGCGCCCAGCTGGTTTCGATCAGCCGAATGATCGCCGCACCGACCAGCGTCGGCTTATCCGGGAAATTGCGGTACAGCCAGGCCCGGGAAACCCCCGCGGCCTGGGCGACGTCGATCATCGTCATTGCCCGAATCCCCTTGTCGGCCAATAGTTTCTCGGTCGCGTCGAGAAGCCGATCGGTCGTCGACGGGGACACGGGTGACGCTGACGCTTCGTTCACGGCCACCTCCTGGGCGGTAAGCCTAGCAAGGAGTAGACACATCGGTAGATCTGTGTACTATAGCGACGCGTCTCGTAGACACTTCTGCAAACCTGTCTACCCCGGATCTCGGAGGTTCCCCATGCCCGTACCCCGCACCGCAATCGTCGGTGCCGGTATCAGTGGCCTGACCGCCGGAAAGATGCTGAGCGACTATGCGATCGACTACAGCTGCTTCGAATCCTCCGACCGGATCGGCGGCAACTGGGCCTTCGGCAACCCGAACGGCCATTCCAGTGCCTACCGGTCGCTGCATATCGACACCTCCAAGCACCAGCTGTCGTTTCGCGACTTCCCCATGCCGGAGCACTACCCCGACTTCCTGCACCACACGCTGGTCAAGGAGTACCTGGAGTCCTATGCGGCGGCGTTTGAGCTCAAGCGCAACATCGAGTTCGACACCGAAGTCACCCATGCGCACCGGTTGCCCGGTGGTGGCTGGGAGCTGGAACTGGCCGGCGGGCAGCGTCGCCGGTTCGACCTGCTGGTCGTCGCCAACGGCCACCACTGGGATCCACGCCTGCCGGACTTCCCGGGCGAATTCAGCGGCGACACATTGCATGCGCACCACTACATCGACCCCAAGACACCGCTGGACTTCAGCGGAAAGCGGATCCTCGTGGTCGGCCTGGGTAACAGTGCCGCCGATATCGCCGTCGAACTGTCGTCGAAGGCGCTGGACAACGAGCTGACGTTGTCCACCCGGTCGGGCGCGTGGATCGTGCCGAAGTATCTGGCCGGAAAGCCCGCCGACAAGTACTTCCGGACCAGCCCGTATCTGCCGTTCTCCTGGCAGCGCAAGGTCGCTCAATGGGCACAGCCGATCATCGCCGGACGCCCCGAGGACCTCGGGCTGCCCACCCCCAACCACAAGTTCTTCGAAGCGCACCCCACCCAATCGGTGGAACTGCCGCTGCGCCTGGGGTCCGGCGACGTCATCCCCAAACCCAACATCAGCCGGCTCGACGGCGACACCGTGCACTTCATCGATGGCACCAACGGCCAATTCGACGTCATCATCTACGCCACCGGCTACAACATCACCTTCCCGTTCTTCGACCCGGAGTTCATCAGCGCACCGGGCAATCGAATCGACCTGTACAAGCGGATGTTCTATCCCGGCATCGACGACTTGGTGTTCGCCGGATTCGCCCAAGCCACCCCGACCCTGTTCCCGTTCGTCGAAGCCCAGGCCCGCCTCATCGGCGCCTACGCTGCCGGTCGCTACCGGCTGCCGTCGGTCGCCGAAATGCGCCGGGTGATCGAGGCCGACCGGCGCAAATACACCGGCCACATGCTCGACACCCCGCGCCACACCCAGCAACTGGACTACTTCCTTTACGAACACGACATGCGCACCGCGGAGATCCCGCGCGGCACCCGGCGCGCCGCTGAACTCGGTGTGCCCGGATGGGCCGGGGTGTGCGAGATGGAGGCATCCGCATGAGCGCGACCATCCGATTCGGCAGCGGCGGCGCCACGTGCGTCGGGCAGTTCTTTCCGGCGGCGCAATATGACGGCGACGGAGCCCCGGTCGTGGTGCTCGGACATGGCCTGGGCGGCACCGTCGACTCCGGCCTGATCCCGTTCGCCGAACGACTCAGCGAAGCCGGGTTCGCCGCCTTCGCCTTCGACTACCGGTACTTCGGCGCTTCAGAAGCACACCCGCGCCAACGGATTTCCATGCAAGAGCAGGTCGACGACTTTCGCTCGGCATGCTCGGCCGCGGCCGAGCAGACCGGTGTGGATGCTCGCCGGATCGTGGTGTGGGGGGTCTCGCTGGGCGGCGGGCATGTCTTCGAGGTGGCCGCCACCACGCCCGGTGTCGCCGCCGCCATCGCGCTGACACCCCTGGTCAGCGGACCGGCCGCTGCGATCGCGGCACTGCCACACCATCGCCCGGCAACAATGCTGCGTTCAACGGCCACGGGGTGGCGCAGTGCGCTGGCCCAACGCTTCGGCGGGTCGCCCGCGACCATCGCCCTGGTGGGCCGCCCCGGTGAGCTGGCCACCCTGACCGCCGACGGCTACCACGCGGCCTACACCGCGATGGCCGGCCCGACCTGGCGCAACGAGATCGACGCCCAGGTCGGTGTACAGCTCGGCGGCTACCGCCCGGCGGCCAAGCACGCCGAGGCCATCGCCTGCCCGATCCTGGTGCAGATAGCCGACTTCGACCGCGGCGCTCCCCCACAGGCAGCCGCCAAGGCGGCGTTCGCCGCCCGCGCCGAAGTGCGGCACTACCCCTGCGATCACTTCGACGTCTTCGCCGGTGGCGACTGGTTCGATCACGTTGTCGAGCACCAGATCTCGTTTTTGACCCGGCACCTGGCCGGCACGACCGCTACGGTCACGGGTTAGGAGGCCTGATGGCAGAGACCATGCAGCAGCTGCTCGCCGAACGCATCGGCGACACCAGCCTGGCGGTGCTCTACAACGACGTCGACGGCGGGCAGATCCGCTGGTCGTGGCGGGAGTACCTCGTCCGGGCGGCCCGCCACGGCGCCGCGGTGCTCGCGCGGGCCGACACCAGGCGGCCGATGCACGTCGGCGCCCTGCTGGGCAATAACCCCGCGATGCTCACCGCGCTCGCCGCCGCCGGGCTGGGGGGTTACGTCCTGTGCGGGGTCAACGACACCCGCCGCGGCTCGGCGCTGGCCGCGGATCTGCGCACCGCCGATGTGCAGATCCTGCTGGTCGACGCCGAACACCGCGCGCTGCTGCGGGGATTGGAGCTGCCCGGCGTCACCATCATCGACGTCGACGACCCGGCCTGGGCCAGCGAGTGCGCCGAAGCCGGGGTACTTCAGCCGCATCGGCATGTCGGGCCGCTGGACCCGTTCATGCTGATCTTCACCTCGGGCACCAGTGGCGACCCGAAAGCCGTTCTGGTCAGCCACTTCATGGTGCTGGTCGCCGGCCAGAGCCTGACCGAGCGATTCGAGCTGGGCGCCAACGACGTCGTCTACCTGTCCATGCCGCTGTTTCATTCCAATGCGATCGCAGCCGGCTTCGGACCCGCGGTGGCCGCCGGTGCGGCGATGGCGCCGGCGAAGTTCTCGGCTTCGCGGTTCCTGGCCGACATCCGCGCCTACGGTGGGACGTATATGAACTACGTCGGTAAACCGTTCGCCTACCTACTGGCGCATCCCGAGCAGCCCGATGACGCCGACAATCCGCTGCGGGTCGCGTTCGGCAACGAGGCCTCGGAGCGCGACATCGGTGAATTCGCCCGCCGGTTCGGTGTGCACGTGGTCGACGCCTTCGGTTCGACCGAGAACGCGGTGACCATCACCCGTGATGAAGGCACCCCGCCCGGTTCGGTGGGGCGTGGGTTCCCCGGCGTCGCCATCTACAACAGCGACACCAAAGCCGAGTGCCCGCCGGCGGTCTTCGACGAGCACGGCGCACTGCTCAACGCCGACGAGGCGATCGGGGAACTGGTCAACACCGCCGGGTCCGGGTTCTTCTCGGGCTATTACAACAACGAGCAGGCGACCGCGGACCGGATGCGCGACGGCATGTACTGGTCAGGCGACCTTGCCTACGCTGATGCCGACGGCTGGATCTACCTGGCCGGGCGCACCGCCGACTGGATGCGGGTCGATGGTGAGAACCTGGCGGCGGCGCCGATCGAGCGGATTCTGATGCGCCACCCCGACATCAACCAGGCCGCGGTGTACGCCGTGCCGGACGGTAACGTCGGCGATCAAGTGATGGCCGCAGTGGTCTTGCGCGACGATGCCCGGTTGACCGAGGGCGCATTGGCTGATTTCCTTGCCGCTCAAGAGGATCTGTCCCCCAAGGCCTGGCCGCGCTATGTCCGGGTGACCGCAGAGCTGCCCGCGACGGCAACCAACAAAGTCCTCAAACGGGTGTTGGCCGCCGACGGTACCGATGTCGGTGATGACACGCTGTGGGAGCGGCCCGGACGAGAGTGCACCTACCGCACCACCACCATGACGGGAGTGGGGCGATGACGGCTCAAAAACCCGTGGCCCTGATAGTCGGCGGCGCTTCGGGAATCGGGTTGGCCACCGCGCACACTCTGGCCGCGCGGGGTGACCATGTGGTGATCGCCGACATCAACGGAGACGCCGCGCACGCCCGCGCAGCCGAAATCGCCGGTTCAGCGAGGCTCGACGGAGGAGCGGCGAAGCTGGGACCGGCGCATGGACCCGGCGGCACGGCCACCGCCGTCGTCGCAGACGTGACCGACGAGGCCAGTGTCGCAGCGGCATTCGTGGCCGCCCGCGAACTCGGGCCGGTCCGCACGGTGGTCAGCTGCGCCGGCCTGTCGATTATCAGTCCGATCGCGGACATCGAGCTGTCCGGCTGGCAGACCACCATCGACGTCTGCCTCACCGGGACCATGCTGGTGATCAAACATGCGGCCCGCACCCTCGAAGACGGCGGCAGCGTGGTCGCCATCTCCTCGCTCAACGGGCGCCAGCCCGGCAGCTCCATGGCCGCATACTGCAGCGCCAAGGCCGGCGTGTTGATGCTGATCCAGGTGGCCGCACTGGAGCTGGGCGCCCGCGGCATCCGGGTCAACGCGGTCTCCCCCGGCCTGGTGGACACTCCCCTGGTCGCCGGCCTGGCGATGGTGCCGGGGCTCACCGACGAGTACATCGAGAACACCCCGCTCGGGCGCTCCGGCATTCCCGACGACATCGCGCAGGCCGTAGAGTTCTTGACCTCCGAACGTGCCGGCTGGATCACCGGATCCGCCTTCGACGTCAACGGTGGGGCGCATCTGAAGCGCTACCCCGACGTGCTCGGCAAAGTACAAGCCCTAGCTGAAGGATCGTGACATGCGCAGTGTCGTCATCGATGGGCCCGGGTCGATCCGAGTCGACACCCGCCCCGACCCCGAGTTGCCGGGAGCCGACGGCGCCGTCGTCGAAGTGACCGCGACCGCGATCTGCGGTTCCGATCTGCACGTCTACGAAGGCGACTACCCGATCGCCGACCCGGTTCCGCTGGGGCACGAGGCGATCGGCACCGTCGTCGAGGTCGGGTCGCAGGTGCACTCCGTGCGGGTCGGTGACCGGGTCATGGTGTCCTCGGTCGCGGGCTGCGGGCGGTGCGCCGGGTGCGGCACCCTCGATCCCATCCGGTGCCATTCGGGCCCGCAGATCTTCGGATCAGGTCTGTTGGGGGGTGCGCAGTCGGAGCTGCTTGCGGTGCCGGGCGCCGACTTTCAGGCTGCCCGTATCCCCGAGGGGATCCTTGACGCCGAAGCGCTGCTGCTCACCGACAACCTCGCCACCGGATGGGCGGCGGCGCTGCGGGCCGACACCCCGGTCGGCGGCACGGTAGCGGTCATCGGGTTGGGCGCGGTCGGGCTGTGTGCGGCACGCAGCGCGCTGTTCCTCGGCGCAGCAACGGTTCTCGGGATCGATCCGGTGCGTCAGCGCCGGGAGCGGGCTGCCCTGATGGGTGTGACCCCGGCAGAGCCGCCGACCACGGCCGCGGCCATGGAGCTCAGCGACGGGCGCGGAGTGGATGCGGTGATCGACGCCGTCGGCTCGGACACCTCGATGTCCGACGCGCTGACCGCGGTGCGGCCCGGCGGCACCGTATCGGTGGTCGGAGTGCACGACCTGCAGCCCTTCCCCTTCCCGGCGCTGCCGGCACTACTGCGCAGTGTCACTCTGCGGATGACCACCGCACCCGTGCAACAGACGTGGCCGCAGCTGGTGCCGCTGTTGCAGTCCGGGCGACTGTCGGTGGACGGGATCTTCACCACCGAGATGGCTTTGGACGACGCGGCCGACGCCTACCGTGCCGTGGCGGCCCGGTCCGGCGACGTGGTGAAAGTACTGCTCACGCCGTAGCCTGACGCGACGCCGGGGGACGAGATCGCCAAAGTTGCGCTGAGAGCGCTGCCGCCTACCCGGTGCGCGGCCGACGCGGCCGTAACCGCAGCGGTGGCATCGGTGGGGCGGGCAGCCGTTGCAGGCGGCCTTGATAGCCGCTGACCTGTCCGAACTGGTCGTCACCGTCTTGCCAGCGGCGCCGGAACTCGACGATCTCCTCGTGGGTGCGACCGATGAAGTTCCACCACAGCACCAGTTCCTCGCTGAACGGCACCCCGCCCAGCACCAGGATCCGGGCGGGGGAGTCACCGGTGTTGCGCAGCGGCAGTACCGAACGGCCGGGGCCTTGATAGCCGAGCGCCCCGATGTCAAGACCCGTGCCGCCCAGGCTGACTGCGCCCTGGTCGCACAGCACGCTGTGTTCGAATGCGGGATCAACGTCGAGCGCCAGTTCGGTGCGCGGATCCAGGTCGAGCTGAGCGCCCAGCAGGGGAGTGAACGACGGGACGGGGGAGCGGTACCCGGCCAGCTCACCGAGGAACACCAGCGCCGATGCGCCGGCCAGTGAAACGGGTTCGGGGGCAAAGTGGTTGAAGTCGCGGGCGCTATGGCGGGCAGTATCGGGCAGGGCCACCCACAGCTGCACGCCGCGCAGCAGGGGAGCCGACTGCGGCTCAACCGTGACCTCGGAGTGGCAGATTCCGGCGCCGGCGGTCATCAGATTCAACTCGCCGGGGTGCACCACCGCGTGCACGCCGGCGCTGTCGCGGTGCTCGACCCGCCCACTGAACAGCCAGCTCGCCGTCTGCAGACCGGTGTGCGGGTGCGGGGGCACGTCCATCCCGCCGTCGGCGGCGACGTCCTGCGGTCCGTAGTGGTCGACGAAGCACCAGGCGCCGATCAGGGAGCGGTCTCGTTGCGGCAGGGTGCGACGTACCCCGATGGCGCGCGCTCCGCCCAGCGGGACCTCGCGCGGGTGCAGCACCTCGATGTGGTCTTCGGGAGTTGCCGCACAGGCGAATTCAGCCGAGGTGGTCTCCAGGTTGCTCAACGGTTCACCTCCGGGCCGGCTGCCGTGCCACTGGCGCGATCCTACCGACTCGTGCCGTGGACGGGCCTGCTCAGGCCGCCGACCGCGGACCGAGTTGCCCGGCGGGCAGATGAAAAACCGTTGCTGTCACCGGCAGCTGGTCGCGCTCGTGGTGGGTCAGCAGCGTCTGGTTGTCGGGCAGCTCGCGGGCGTTGATCTCGCCGGCGGCGATCGCGCGCAGCAGCGCGTGGGCCCGGGCGAGCTCGGCCCGCTTGCGGTACTGGCCGCCGGGGAGCTTCACGCCGGCCCACACGCCGTACTCCTCGCCGCGTTCCACAGCGAGCGCCGCGCATTGGCGTTGCTGCGCGAGTGGGCAGCGCCGCAGGCATTGCAGCCGCGCCTCGGTGGAGGACTGTTCATAGGCCCGCGCCTTGGCGGCCCCGTCAGCGCCGTCGGCGTCGGGGTAGCCGAACCACAGCTCGGGGTTTGCGGAGCAGGGGGGTGCCATCGGAAGGACCTCCTCGTGGGCAGACCGGATAACGTAGAGAGAAACGTATACGATCGAATACGAAGGACGCAACAGATGGTGATAAAAACATATATGTAAGTAGTGCAGGGCCAGGCTGTGTACTATCCGTCCATGGCCGGGGCGCAACAATGAGCCGCGAAGCGGCGGGCGCGGCCATCCGGGCACTGCGAGAGGCGCGCGACTGGTCGCTGGCCGACCTCGCCGCGGCCACCGGCGTGAGCATCATGGGGCTGAGCTACCTTGAGCGCGGCGCCCGGAAGCCCCACAAAGGCACAGTTCAGAAGGTTGAGAATGGGCTCGGTCTGCCGCCGGGCACCTATTCGCGGCTCCTGGTCGCCGACGACGCCGAGGCGGAGCTGGCTCAATTGATCGCCGCGACCGGATCGCAGGCGGCGGCCGCCCGTCCCGCCGGAGCCATCGTCGTCGACCGGCACAGCGACACCGAAGTGCTGGAGGGCTACGCGGAGGCGCAGCTGGATGCCCTGCGTTCGGTGATCGCGAGACTGCCGTCGGAAGCATCAGACGAATACGAGACGTATATTCTTTCCGTGATCACGCAGTGCGTGAAGGCGGAGATGCTCGCGGCCAGCTCCTGGCGGGTGGCGGTCAACGCGGGCGCCGATCACGCCGCCCGACTGATGGTCCACCTCCAGGCGCTGGAGGCCATTCGCGCTGACCTGCTGCAACGGATGCCCGGCAGCCTGACCGCTCGCTTCGACCGGGCGTGCGCACAGTCGTCACTGCCCGAACCGGTGATTGCGGCGTTGATCGGCGTCGGCCCCGAAGAGATGTGGGACATCCGCAACAGGGGAGTGATCCCGCCCGGCGCGCTGGCGCGAGTCCGCGCCTTCGCCGACGGGTCCATGGACGCGACAGCTGGTGGCGACGAAGGGGGATAACGGTGAGCAACGGTGAATTGGAGCTACTGACGCGCGCCAATGATCTGTTCGCGGGCAATCCACGGCCCGCGGCACTGGAGTCCGGGCTAGAACGCTACGCCGAGTTGTTGGAGCGCAACGCCAACACCGATACCGGCGCTGGGCATGACCGCTACCGGATGGCAGTGCTTGCACAACGGGACCTGTTGCTGGCCAACGCACGTACCGATGCGCTGGCCACGACGGTGCTGGCCGCCGTGGTCGCCGACCACGCTCACGCGCGCCGGCAGACCGACGGTGTCGTTTCCGCCGCCCGAGCCGATTCGGTGGTCTCCCCGGATACGCCTATGGCGCACCGGGAGGCGTTGCGCCGCCGCGAGGCCCGGCTGCGCGCTCAACACGCCCACGTCGTGTCGGCGCAGCATCGCGCGCTGGTCCACCGTGCGCGGTTGCGGCGGCTGCGATACCGGGGGCTGCGGCGCAGGCCAGTGGGGCTGGATCGGTTGCCGTTGCCCAACACTCGTGCCGGACTGGCGGTCCGGGCCGCACTGTCGCGGCTCGGCAGGCCCTACGTCTGGGGTGCGACCGGCCCCGACCGGTTCGACTGCTCGGGGCTGACGCAGTGGGCGTATCAGCAGGCCGGCGTCCCGCTGTCACGTACCACCTATACACAGATCCACGAAGGAATCCCGGTGCCGCGCTCCCAGATTCGCCCGGGCGACCTGGTCTTCCCCAGCACCGGGCATGTGCAGCTGGCGATCGGGGGGAACCGGGTGATCGAAGCCCCGCACGCCGGGGCAACCGTGCAGATCAGCCCCCTGGGCGCGGATGTGGCGATCCGCCGTCCGCTGCCGTGAGCGGGCTGTCCCCCGCGGGTGCCCGGGTGAATTGTCGGCATCGGTGGCCCTCAGTACAGTCACCTGCCATGGAGCGCTCGGGCTATCCGGCGTCCGGCGAGCAACAGCAGGGCCGGGCGGCGCAAGCCATGAGGCAGGCTGAAGCCGCTCTGGCGCAGCAACTGTCGACTGCCGCGGACTTCGACAGGCAGATCATCGAAGCGCTGCGCCACGCGCACAAGACCACGCTGGAAGGCCGGCGCCGCCTCGACGACATCGAGGCCGAAATCGCCGGCGCGGCAGGGGCCTGGGACCTGAGCACCGCCGCCGGCGCGCGCGAGTTCCAGAGATTCCTGATCGACAGGCTCGGGCAGATCATCAGGGTGGTTGAAGAGGCCAACGACGATGACGCCTCCAAGCAAGCGCTCGCCGCCGCGCTGACACGGCTGTACCCCGCGGCGCAATCGGATTGCCAGGAGTCGGCGCCCGGCGGGGACGACCAGTCGCTTTCGGTGGATCCCGATACCGACGCGTACCCGGACCTCCTGGCCGATGACGAGCCGATGGCCGATCACCTGGCGGCGTCCCAACGGCTGCCGCCGGAGTTGGCGACGCCGATGTTTCCGGGCATGGGCGCCGACGGTCCGGGATTCGGTGCGATGCCGGCTGCGATGCCCTCCGGATTTCCGCTGACCGGTCCGGCGTCTGGTCTCGGCCTTGATGGCCTGCCCGCCGATGACGATTACCCGTCCGAGGAAGCGGCTACCGCCGAGGCGTCCGATGGCGCCGACGCCGACGGGGCGGACGGCGATACCCCGGCGCAGGACCCGGGGGAGGCGGGACCGGTCGCCGTACGACTGCCCGACGGCGAGACCACGACCGTGGCCAACCCGCAACTGGCTGCGGCGATGCAGGCCGTCGCCGACGGACAGCCAGTCGTGGAGGCGTTCCGCAGTCAGGGCATCCACATCCCGCCGCCTGGAACACCGGTGGTGGCAGCGGTCGATGTGGTCAGCCTGCGGCCCGGCGACATCGGTGTGTTCACCGACCGCCATGCCCTCGCCGTCGGCGCCGGCAAGGCACTTCTCGACGGGCAGATCCACCTGGTCGAGAACCTGCGCGGTCCCGGATTTCTGGGTTGGCAGCACCCGCCGGCCCTGGTCCAGGAGCCGGCGCCGCCCGCTGAGCCGGTTGCGACCAGGCCGGCGAGCGCGCTCGGGGGCATTGCGAGCTTGAAAAGGGCGGCTCGAACCGTCATCGTCGATTAGCCAGGAAGGTGAAATATGCCCGAGAAGATCCACGTCAACCAGGACGTTCTGACCAAGGCGGCTGGAAACCATCAAGAGGCGTCGGACTATCTGGCCACGGTCGCGGCCTCGCACGCGGGAATCCAGGCGACCCTGAACTCGCTCGGGCCGATCTACGGCGACTTTCGCCAGGCGGCCGCTGCACTGCTGGACGCACGCAAGGACTGCTACGACGACCAGTCCAGCGAGCATTCGATGGTCTCCGACAATCTGCACCGCGCGGTGGCGACGTGGAACAAGAATGAAGACGATGCCGCCAACGCCTTCGGGCGCCTAACCGATGGGCACCGATGACTGAGCCGAATCCGGCTTTCGACACGATCCACCCCAGTGGCGAAGTGCTGTTCCGGTCTTGCCGCGGCGGCTATCTGCACAGTGTGGTGCTCACTGAATCGGTCATGGACACCGATGCGCACCGGCTGGCAGAGGCCATCGTCCTCACCGCGGACGTCTCGTTTCTCAAGGCGGCGTTAGAGATCCGGGGCGAGATCGTCACGACCGGCCAGGTGCCCTCGGCCGCGGTACC
The DNA here is from genome assembly GCF_900604305.1 of Mycobacterium sp. P7213. NCBI lineage: Bacteria > Bacillati > Actinomycetota > Actinomycetes > Mycobacteriales > Mycobacteriaceae > Mycobacterium > Mycobacterium sp. P7213. Next base: position 6,605 of record NZ_UWOA01000026.1, on the reverse strand, counting down.
CACCAATGATGATCTGCGGGTCGCAACCGATCGGCTGCTGGCCCACCACCTGCACCCGGGCACGAATCCAGGGGACTAGAGTACCCATCTTCCGGCAGCGTCCGCGTTGGGGGCGATGTCTGCCGGGGGATCAATCACCGTGTCGCCGAACAGTTTTCGGGCCCGCTCCAGCAAGGCGAGTACCTCGCTCAACTGCGCTGCACACCCCGTGCCCGGGGACCCGACATCAGCCACGATTTGCACGCTACCCACCGGGCCGGGGGCTGACAATTCACCGCGCGCAGTGGCTGTGGAGGGCCGCCTGAATGCCGTCGACGACGCGACGCGATGCGGACGAATTCGGACAAGAGCGCCGGGACGGCAACGGTAGGCTTGCGCGGTGGCACTCTTCGGTCGACGGTCGGCGCGCCAGCGCCTCCGGAACGCGGCCCGGGAATCGCTGACGATCCCGGCCTTCAGCGCTCCGGTCGACTGTAGTTCCTGGGTGCTCGGCGGCCTGTGGCCCGCCGAGCTGGCGACGATCACCCCGGAGACGGCACCGCTTGCCGACTATCTCAAGGCCGATCTGCAGCGCATCGCGCATTCGGCTAACGAGAAGCTGCACGTCATCAGTCGATCAGATCTGACCGGCCCGGCTCGCCAGGCCGCGGAGACGCGGGTTATCAACGTCGCCAGAGCTTTCGCCGTGCTCCGGGTGGAGTCGACGGTGCGCCAGCTCCACAAGGAAGCCCTGGACTTCGGCGGGGAGTACATCAGCCTCAATGCGGCGCCGGCCCCGGCTCCCGCTTCGGCCCCGGTGTCGGCGGCCGCCGGGGTTCCGGCCGAACCCGTCGCGCCGCCTCGCTCGCCCGAACCGCCCCTGCCGCCTGCGGAGGCACCTGCCCCACGGGCGCGTCATCGGCTGCCCGAATCCGCCGCCGCCGCGACTGAGGCGGTACCACTGGACCCGCCCCCGCCGGTACCGGAGGTCATCGAGGCTGCCGCGGCGCCGCAGGCAGCGGAACCAGAGCCCGCCGAGCCGGTCGTAGTGCCGCCGGTCGAGCCGGTTTTCGTCGCACCGGTGGTCGAGCCGGTCTTCGTACCGCCGGTTGAACCGGCTCCCGTGGCTCCGGAACCATTCGCGGCGGTCCAGCCCGATCCGGCCCCGCCGCCACCCCTCGCCCCGCCGGTCGCCGAATCCGACGAGCAGCGGCTGCAACGTTTGCTGGCTTTCGTCGCCCGTCAGGAGCCCGGACTGCGCTGGGCGATCGGTATCTTCGCCGACGGCACCACCCGACTGGCCACCGATATCGCCAACGGATGGATTCCGTCTGGAATCGAGCTGCCAGACGGGGTGCAACTGCTGGAACCCGACCGCCGCAATGGCACCGCCGCCGAGATGCTGGGCAGCCCGATTGAGTCGGCCAGCTACAGTCCCGGCGATCGTCTGGGCTGGGCGAGTGATTTCGCGGAGACTCACACCTCGGTACAGCCGCGCATGCTGGCGCCCATCGAGGACCTCGGCTGGCGGCTCAGCGAGGCCACCCACTGGCGTGAAGGACTGCCGCGAATGGCCAACACCCTGGTGAAGGCGGGAGCGGCCGGCACCGGCGTGGTCGACGCCGAAATCGACTTATTGCGTGTGCATCTGGACACCACGCGCTACCAGCTGCTGGCACAGTATCCCGACTCCGACCTCGCCGTGGCGCTGAACTGCATGCTGTTGGCCGCCACCGAAGGCATCGCCACCGGAGACACCGTTTCGGCCAACTACCATTACAGCTGGTTTCGCAAGCTCAGCGCCCCTGCCGCCAGCCAGTGGGATTCACAGCTTTAACGAGCGTCGATGAATTGACGCTGTTCACACCGGCTGGACATACTTAGCCAATGTCGGGGGCGGAGAGCCACGCGGAACTCAGCGACAAGGACCTCGTGGAGTCGGTGTTGCGGGATCTGCGCGAGGCCGCCGAGAAATGGGAAGCGCTGGTCGCGGAGGCCGAGAACACAACCTACAGCGTCGATCTCGGTGATATCCGTGCCGTGGCCAACGCCGACGGCCGGCTTCTGGAGTTGACGCTGCACCCGTGTGTGGTCAGCGACTACACCCACAGCGAGTTGGCGGATCGGCTCAACCTCGTCTTCACCGCGCTGCGTGAGGAAGCCCAGTCCGACTTCGAGACGCGGTACGGCACCAGCCCGGTCTGACAGTGACGTCCTACCAGTTCAGGGCGGCCATCTCGCGTTTGGTGTCGCACACGGCGCGCACGGCGGAGTCGATGTCAGCGGCAGTGATGGTCTTGAGGTCGTCGATCGTTACCGGTTGCCCGGACCGCTTCTGGGCGGCCACCCGGGTATCGCGGGCGAGTTCGGCCTCCTCTATCACGTTTCTGGCGAACCGGCCGTTGTGCATAACGTTGATGCCGTGCTCTCCGCGCGGGCTGACGTAGCCACGGATAGTGGTCACCATCGCCAGGAACCGCTGGCGTGCTGCGGGATTCAGTACGGTTGCCCGGCTGGATCCGTAGCGCTCACCGATCTCGACAATCTCCTCGGGGCTGTAGGACTCGAACCGGATTTTACGGTTGAACCGGCTGGCCAGGCCGGGGTTGACGGTCAGGAATTCGTCGACCTGGTCTTCGTAGCCGGCGGCGAGGAAGCAGAAGTCGAAGCGGTGTTTCTCCAGCGCGATCAGCAGCTGGTTGACGGCCTCCATACCGATCATGTCCGGAGTCCCGTCCTGGTGACGCTCCACCAGCGAATAAAACTCGTCCATGAAAAGTATTCCACCCAAAGCCTTTTCGATCAGCTCATTGGTCTTGGGGCCGGATGACCCGATGTGCTCGCCGCAGAAGTCCGAACGACGCACCTCGGTGATCTCCGGGTTGCGCACAATGCCCATGCCGGCGTAGATCTTGCCCAGCGCCTCGGCTGTGGTGGTCTTGCCGGTACCGGGCGGGCCCACCAGCAGCATGTGGTTGGTCTGGCCTTCCACAGGCAGGCCGTGTTCGAGTCGCATGGCCCGGATCTCGAGCTGGTCCTCCAACGCCTTGACCGCACGCTTGACCTCGGCCAGGCCGACCTGCTTCTCCAGCTCGGCGCGACCCTGCTCCAAGAGCTCCGCCCGGCGGTCCAGCGCGTTGTGCTCGTCGAGTTCCGCGCGGCTCATCGCCGAAGCAGCATCCCAACGGTCGGTGCGACTGTCGATGATCTGTTCCTCGGTGACCACCAGGCGCAGATTCGGTTCGGCCAGCGCAGCCTTGGCCGGTTCGGTCAACACACCGTTGATGGCGGCTTTGGACAGCCAGACCTGCGCCTTGTCCTCCTCACCGAGCTGGCGGTGCACCATGCCCCGCAAATAGGCGAGATCCGCGGCCAGCAAAGGGATCTCGCTGGGGTTGATCGACGCGGTGAGCACCCCTGCCGGAAAGCGCTCCGAGGACCGCGTCTGTCCGGTGATGTCGACGCGATCCAGCCAGTCCAGTGCCACCCGTCCCTGGCCCAAGTGGGCGGCCGCATAGCCGGCCAGGGCGCACACCGATGCGGTGACGGCGGGCATGACGATCGCGCGGTCGGGGAGCTCTTCGGCGGCGACGGTCAGCAGATCCGGCCAGCGCTGGGTGACGAACATCAGGTACGCGCGCCCGAGCTGGTGCCACTGGTGGTTGATCCAACTGTCCAGCAAGCCCCGGTCGGCCAGCAGGGCGTCGGCACGCTCGTACTCACCGGCAACGGTCAGTGCGGATGCCAGGGCCAAACCCACATGCGAGGCATCGGTCACCGTGATCGACAGATACGGTCCCAACGGGATCTGGGCGGCCAGGTGCCGGCCCAGTCGGGTGGTCTCCTTGTGCAGCCAGTCGCTGTTGGCGTACAGACGCTTGAGGGTGTCCAGCTCGGTGTCGCCGCAGGCGATACGGCCCAGCCAGGCGTCGGCCATGGACGGATCAGCCTCGGTTGCGGCTACGAAGTCGGCTAACGCGTCGGGGGAGCCGTAGCGGCCGTCCATGCTCACCATGGCCCGGTCGAAGTGTCGACGGGCCGCCAGCAAGTCACTCAATGTCTGTCGTCCTCTGTCGCGCGTCCAGGTTCTCTTCGCTGACAACCGATGCGGTGCGGTGTCATCGCGACGACATCGGGGTCAGCGCCTCCGGGCTGCAGTACCGGTTTTCCGCCCGGAACAACTCCACCGTAGCCAGCCAAGATTTTCCGCCGGCCGCAACCCGTACCGCGTTCCGGTCGATCTGCTCGATACTCACCTCGACCGCGTCCGCTGGTGGGGGCGGTGTCCCGGGCGGCGCCACGGTGATCACGGTGGCCGGCCGCGGTGACGGCGCGATCGGCCCGTCCACCACGCTGACGGTGGTGCGCGGGGTGGGCCGGGATTCGCCGACCACGGCCACCTCGGGCATTCGGACGCTGGCCCAGCGGGCCTTGTCCCGGGTGTGCACGCAGACCCGTTCGCCGGCACCGGCCGCCCGGATGACGATGCGCTTGGCGATCAGGTCCTCGGCGGCGATGAACACCCGGCTCAACTCACCGGAGTCGGTCAGCGGCACCATCAGCCGATCGCCGTTGGCCAGCTTGCCGATCAGCACGCCCGACGGACCGATCTCGAGGGGCAGGCTGGCTGGTAACCGGCCGGGCCGCAGGCCGCGCAGCTGGGGGCGAGGCGCGCACATGTTGGCCTCCAGGGCGGCGGCCTGCTCCCCGTTGAGCCGGTGCAGCACCACCGACGGGGGAGTCGGCGCTGGCTGCGGAGTCTGCAGGGTCACGGTGGCTGTACACCTCCCGTCCGGAAACACCGTGACGTTCTGGATCACCTCATCGACCGGCAGAGTCCACGCCTGCGCCAGCAGCTGGGCACTGATCTGGCGGGCCGAATAGGCGTAGGTCGTCACCCAGCCGCCCTCGGTGCGCAGCGTCTTCCAGCGCTCGGCGCCGGCCACCAGCGAGCCACCGCCGAGGCGCCGATCCAGTTCGACCAGGTCGCTGGCGGTGGCCACCCGGGTGCGCAGCCCCTCGCACCGCAGCAGGCCGGCAATCCGTTGCGCGACGGCGACCGCGGTGGCACCCAGTGTGGTGCGCCAGCGCAGCGCAGCGGTGTTGTCGATGACCCGCAGTCTCAGCAGTAGCCAGGTCTCGCGCTGGCCGGCGTACGGCGGGGTGCCGATCTCGGTGTCGTAGACCCGTGGGTAGTCGCCGGTGGTGGCGCGGCGCGCTCCGATGCTGATCACGCTCATGGACTCCAGGACCAGCCCGAGTGCGTGCCGCAGCATCGGCAGCAGCTCGGCGACATCGACGACGTTGTCGGTCTCCACGTTCACCGAGCCGGTGGCCACGGTGGCCGCATGCGCCCGGCCCAGCAGATGGACTGCCACCACCGCCACACCGCCGGAGATGCGAACCCCGCCGCCGGCGCGGTTGTTGGCCACCGTGATCGGCTCGCTCCAAGCGGCCTTGGACGGACGTCGTAACCACAGCAGCGCCCACGACCAAGCCGGCTGCCCCCACCACGGCACCAGCACCACCAGCACCGCCAGCGGGACCGCCACCGCGGCACCGAGCAGTCCACCCAGCGCCCAACCCGCTAGACCGCACAGTGCGATCGTCGTCGCGCACAGCAGCCGCCGGTTGCTCGACGGCGTGAACCCGGTCAGCCGGACCCGGTTCGGACTCACTTGGTGGCCCGCCGGATCCGCGCGGTGATCGCGGCCGCCAGGACGGTCACGGCGATCACGCCGAGGAATCCCAGGGCCACGGTCCGGGCCCGGTGGTCCGGCGGGGGTGGTGGCGGCGCCGGGGTGATCACCCGCTGCTGCGAGCCCGGCGCCAGCGGGTCACCCGCCGGCACGTTGAACGTCAGCGCCGCGACCGGGTCGATGAGTCCGTAGCCCACCCGGTTGTCGACGCCGGCGGGCGGATTGTGTGCGGTCTGCATGATCCGGTTGATGACCTGATGCGCGGTGAGCTGAGGGTATTTGGCCCGGACCAGGGCAGCGACGCCGCTGACGTAGGCGGCCGAGAAGCTGGTGCCCCAGAACGGCATGTTCTTCTCGCCGACCCGAATCGGCGGGTAGGCGTTGACCGGGACACCGCCCTGTGGAGACAGGCCCATCACGTGGGTGGCCGGTGCGGCCACCCCCACCCAGGGTCCGGTCATGCTCTTGTCGATCGGCGCCCCGGTGGCGTCCACACCGCCGACGGACAAGACGTAGTCAGAGAACCACGACGGGCTCGAGATCACCTTGACCTGGTTCCAGTCCCGCGGATCGCTCGGGTTCAGCGGGTCGAACATCGGGTTGTCGGCGCAGCCGGCTTCGCCGACATTGCCGGCGGCCGCGACGATCACCGCGTCTTTGACCGTCGCCGCGTACCAGAGGGCTGCCCCCAGCACCTGTTGGTCAAGTCCGGCCGCCACCTGGACACAGGAGGTCACCGAAATGTTGATGACCTTGGCGCCCATGTCGGCGGCGTGGACGACGGCCTTGGCCAGCGTGGCGAGCGTGCCGGCCTTCACCCGCTCGTCGTCGTAGCCGAACCGTTGCGGGTTGACCGGCTCGAACGCCCGCGACGACTGGCGGATCGAGATGATGCTGGCGTGCGGGGCAACGCCGACGACCCCGTCC
>NZ_UWOA01000122.1:0-595 GCF_900604305.1 Mycobacterium sp. P7213 | reverse complement strand
CTCCTGGCACGCCACCGAACCCGCGCCACCCCAGAAATCACCGGCAGCCAGCACATCGTGCACGATCGCCTGGTGCTCAGCCTCCAACGACGCCGCCTGAGCACGAATCAACGCACCGTGGGCATCCACATCACCGAACTGGTAGTTAATCGACATAGTCGTAGTTCCCCTTCTAGCTCGACAGGATCTGCTGCGAAGCAGCTTCCTGCTGCTCGTAGTGGTTAGCGTCGCGAATCAACCCATCCCGCACCCCGTGCAGCATGTTCACGATGTTGCGAAACGCGGTCTGCATCTGACCCATGGTGTCCATCGAGGTCCGCTCCGCCAGACCACCCCAGCCCGCACCGGAGATGTTGGTCGAAGACACGACGATGCCCTGTTCGCGCCGCCATCCCGGGGTGTTCCGACAACCAGTCACTTGAGTCGGTGGAAACGTAAGGACGACACCGCAACTCGGGAGCAACGTGGCGGATGTCCAGCAGTGCCTGCAGCATCCAGAAACCCTCGACGTTGACGGTGATGTCGGTGCGAGTGCTCGGGTCCATCACTACCCTCCTCTACCGGATTGTTCGCTGGACGTGGCTAGTGGAGTGGA
>NZ_UWOA01000028.1:0-66251 GCF_900604305.1 Mycobacterium sp. P7213 | reverse complement strand
GGCAATGACCGCAACCAGTCCAGGATCTCCCCGTAATCAGGGGTCAGCCGACGCTCGAATACCTCACCGGTATCCCCGTCCAATGCACACCCGATCACCGAACGTGCGTGCACATCCAAACCAACACTCGTACGCTGAACCTTCACTGGGGCCTCCCACATCTTGTGGCTCTACCGGCCAGGACCTGATTCCTGTCGGCAACCCACGGTCACATGTGAGTGAGGCCCCAGCCCCCCATACCGTCTAACACAGTCGGTCGAGCCTTGACGGTTGGAGCCCCATCCGCCTCACCTGTCTCGGCTCCCGAGGGTATGSAGATGTGCCCGCCTGTGAGCGACAGGTCAGACAAAGGCCCAGGTGGGCGCCGGAAAGACGCCTAGGCTCACGCCCCATCTGCACCAGGTTCCCCGCGTATCTCATCCGCCGCGGATTGTCGCTGAGGGGCGGGGCGCCCACCTAACAGCGACAATCAGGGCTCCCACGCACACCGTCATCGCCATTGTCGCTACGACGCGGGCACCCCTCAGCCCGCGGCAAAAGCGTGACACTGGGGGATTTTGAGGTGACAGTGACGTTCGTGAATACCGGAACGCACAGCCACCTGCGGAAATACCGGGTTGTCGCTCACAGGCGGGCACATCTGCATACCCTCGGGAGTCGCGACCAAAGTGACGGATGAGGAGACCGGCCGGCCGAGCGGGAGGCTAGGGCTGCGGCCAGTGGGCGCGCCACAGCTCTTCGGTGGGCTCGCCGATGATCGTCTTCTCGACGGCACGGACGGTGTCCATGAGTTCCAAAACCGCTGTCCGCAAATTGTTTTCGGCGTCGACGCCGGCCGCGACGGTCACGGTGGTGACCGTCTCGGGGATCAGGTCGGCCGGCACGCCGGCGCGGACCAGCCGTTGCAGCACTTTCTGGGCCAACGCCAAGGCCGGCTGCGCGGTCGACAGGTCGTCCATGATCGAGTTCCTGGAACTCTTCTCCAGCGTTTTCCGCTCTTCCCACTGCGCCACCTGCTCGGCCAGCGAGATCTCCTCGCCGGCGAGCACCGCGGGCGCCCGGTTGCTCAGCTTGCGCAGCAGCGAATCCGCGACGTCATCGATGCCGAACGGGTTCTCCAGCGCGTCCTCGGCGATGCGGGCGTGGAACAGCACCTGCAAGAGCACGTCGCCCAGTTCCGCGCACAGCTCGTCGGCATCCCCGCTGCGGACGGCGTCGAACAGTTCATAGGTCTCCTCAAGGAGAAACCGGCGCAGCGAGTCGTGGGTCTGCTCGCTCTCCCACGGGCCGGTGGTGCGCAACCGGTCCATGATCGCGACCGCGTCGACCAGCCGCTCCCCCGGCGACGCGTCCGGCGCCGCGATCAGCGCCTCCCCGGCCTCCAGTCGAGCGACCACGTCGGGATGGTTGCGGTCCGAGGACAGCAGTACCGGGGCTTGCACGTCGGCGGCGCCGGTGAGCACCGATCGAGCGGCCGGCAACGACCACGGCACCACGATCGGCAGTTCCTCGGTGTAGACGACCTCACCGGCGAGCAACGCGAGGGCTTCGACCGGGACAAGCGAGGGCCGGCGGGGGTCGACCAGGACGACGGTCATCGTGGTTACCGTACTGCGGGCACCGCGGCGGTGACGTCGATAAGGCCCTGCGGCTTGCCGTCCAGGGCCGAGACCAGATCGGCCACCATCTGGACGAGTTCGACGTCGCGGATACGGGGCGCACCGACGGGTGCGCCGGCACCACCGGCACGCGGGATCGGCACCTGCACGGTGGCGGTGGTGGCCCGGTAACTCGCCGATGGATGCATCCGCTTGAGCCGCAACTGGGCGGAGTCCGGCAGCGTCATCGGGGCCAGCCGCAGCGTGGTCGCTGACGCCGCCGACACCTCGGTGATGCCGGCGGCGCGGCACAGCAGCCGCAGCCGGGCCACCGCCACCAGCCGGCCGGCCGGCTCGGGAAGCGGTCCGTAGCGGTCGGTGAGTTCCTCTATCACCGCGGTGATCTCGTCGTCGCCGGGGGCGGCGGCCAACCGCCGGTAGGCCTCCAGCCGCAACCGGTCGGAGTTGATGTACTCCGGCGGCAGGTGCGCATCGACCGGCAGGTCGATCCGGACATCCTTGACCTCTTCGGTGGTGATCGTCTCGCCGTTGAAGGCCGCCCGGTAGGCCTCGACGGCCTCGCCGACCAGCCGCACATACAGGTCGAAACCCACCCCGGCGACGTGCCCGGACTGCTCCACCCCCAGCACGTTGCCGGCGCCGCGGATCTCCAGGTCCTTCATCGCCACCGCCATGCCGGCGCCCAATTCGTTGTTCTGGGCGATGGTGGCCAGCCGGTCATGGGCGGTCTCGGTCAGCGGGCTCTCCTTCGGGTACAGGAAGTAGGCGTAGCCGCGTTCCCGGCTGCGTCCCACCCGGCCGCGCAGCTGGTGCAGCTGCGAGAGCCCGAAGGTGTCGGCACGTTCGACGATCAGGGTGTTGGCGTTGGAGATGTCCAGGCCGGTCTCGATGATGGTGGTGCACACAAGGATGTCGTATTCCCGATTCCAGAAGCCCTGCACCGTGGTTTCCAGCAGTTCTTCGGGCATCTGGCCGTGCGCGACCACCACCCGGGCCTCGGGCACCAGGCCGCGCACCCGGGCGGCCGCCGCATCGATCGAGCTGACCCGGTTGTGCACGTAGAACACCTGGCCGTCACGCAGCAACTCCCGGCGCAAAGCGGCCGCGACCTGCTTGTCATCGTGGCCGCCGACGTAGGTCAGCACGGGATAGCGGTCTTCGGGCGGGGTGAGGATCGTCGACATCTCCCGGATGCCGGCCAGGCTCATCTCCAGGGTGCGCGGGATCGGGGTGGCGCTCATGGTGAGCACGTCGACGTGGGTGCGCAGCGCCTTGATGTGCTCTTTGTGCTCGACGCCGAACCGCTGTTCCTCGTCGACGATCACCAGGCCGAGGTCTTTCCAGCGCACCCCGGTCTGCAGCAGCCGGTGGGTGCCGATCACCACATCGACGGAGCCGTCGGCCAGGCCGTTGATGGTCGCCTTGGACTCTTGGGTGTCGGTGAACCGTGACAGCCCCTTTACCGTGACCGGGAATCCGGCCATCCGGGTGCTGAAGGTCTGCAGGTGCTGATCGGCCAGCAGCGTGGTGGGCACCAGCACCGCGACCTGCTTGCCGTCCTGGACGGCTTTGAACGCCGCACGCACCGCGATCTCGGTCTTGCCGTAGCCGACGTCGCCGCAGATCACCCGGTCCATCGGCACCGGCTTTTCCATGTCGGCCTTGACCTCGCTGATGGCGGTGAGCTGGTCCATGGTCTCGGTGAACCCGAACGCGTCTTCCATCTCGGCCTGCCACGGGGTGTCCGGGGCGAACGCGTGACCGGGCGCGGCCTGGCGTTTGGCGTAGAGCGCGACGAGTTCGTCGGCGATCTCTCGGACGGCCTTGCGCGCTTTGGTCTTGGTCTGGCTCCAGTCGCTGCCGCCAAGGCGGCTCAGTGCCGGGGCTTGGCCACCGACGTAGCGGGACAGCTGATCCAGCGAGTCCATCGGCACATACAGCTTGTCGGTCCCGTTGGCGCCGCGTTTGCCCGACGCATATTCGAGCACCAGGTATTCGCGGCGCGCGCCGCCGACGGTGCGCTCGGTCATCTCCACGAACTTGCCGATGCCGTGCTGGTCGTGCACCACCAGGTCGCCGGCGGTCAGCGCCAGCGGGTCGACGGCGTTGCGGCGCTTGGCCGCCAGCCGTTTGCCTTCCGGCCCGCTCACCCGGTTGCCGGTCAGGTCGGCCTCGGTCACCACCACCAGGTTGGCGCCGGGGATGACCAGGCCTTCGTGCAGCGGGCCCTGCAGTACCCCGACCACTCCGGGCTTCGGCGTCGCGCCCGCGTCCAACAGCGTTGCCGCGGTCTCGGATTCGGCCAACTGCTCGACGATCCGCCGGGCGGTGCCGACGCCGGGGGCGACTACCGCGGCCCGTCCCCCGGTCGCGATGTGCGCCCGCAACATGGCGAAGATCTCGTCGATGTCACGCTGGCGGCCCCGCGCCGACGGGGACGGACGCACATCGAGTTCGGTCGCGTCCGGGTCGGGCAGCTGGCTCAGCGTCCACCACGGGTGCCCGGTGTCCAGCGCCACCTGGCGCACCTGCGCGAACTCACGGAATCCCGAGCCGCCCAGCTGTTCGATGTCGATCGGTGCCTCACCGCCGATCGCCGCCACAGACCAGGACGCCTCCAGGAATTCCCGTCCGGTCTTGATCAGGTCGGCCGCGCGGGCCCGGATCTTCTCCGGATCGCAGACCAGCACCGGGGTGCCCGGACGCAGCTGATCGGTCAGCAGCACCTGCGGGCCGGGCCGCAGCACCGGTCCCAGCGCCTCCATGCCGTCGACCGGGATGCCCTCGGCCAGTTTGGACAGCATCTCGCCGACGGTGCCCAACACGGCGTTCTCGGTGTGCGGCTGATCGCGGGCCAGCTCGGCCGCACGCGCCCGCACATCGTCGGTGAGCAGCAGCTCCCGACAGGCCACCGCGACCACGGTGCCGACCTCGATCTCGGGGATGGAGCGCTGATCGGCCACCGAGAACGGCCGGATCTCGGTGACCTCGTCACCCCAGAACTCGATGCGCACCGGATGTTCGGCGGTCGGCGGGAACAGGTCGAGGATGCCGCCGCGGACCGCGAACTCACCGCGCTTGCCGACCAGGTCCACCCGGGTGTAGGCCAGCTCGACCAGCCGGGCGATCACCGCCTCGAACGGGATCTCGTCACCGACGGCCAGCATGACCGGCTCGATCGCGTCCAGTTGACCGGTCATCGGCTGCAGCAGGGACCGGGCCGCGGTCACCACCACGCGCAGCGGAGGTCCCAGCCGGGCGTCGTCGGGTCGGGCCAGCCGGCGCAGCAGCAGCAGACGGGCGCCGACGGTATCCACCCCGGGCGAGAGCCGCTCGTGCGGCAGCGTCTCCCAGGACGGGAACAGCGCCACCGTATCGCCGTACACCCCGCGCAGCTCCGCGGTCAGGTCGTCGGCCTCGTGGCCGGTGGCGGTGACCACCAGCAGCGGGCCGGTGCGGGCCAGCGCGGCGGCGGTGAAGGGCCGCGCGCCGACCGGGCCGACCAGCGCGAGTTCGGTGGGCGGGTCGCCCGCGCGCTCGATGAGTTCGGCGAAAGCGGGCGCGGTCAACGCCAGGTCTACGAGCCCCGCAATCGGGTTTTGGACAGTCTGGTACCCCGGTGCGGTCATGATGTGGGCAATTCTAGGCGGTGTGGCGGATGCCGACGATTTGCGTTGCGGTACATGCCTTATTCGTCGTGCAGGGTCGGATCGGACTCCAGGTGAGTCAATCCGTTCCAACACAGGTTGACCAGGTGCGCGGCCACCACTTCCTTCTTGGGTTCGCGTACGTCGAGCCACCACTGGGCCGTCATCGACACCGAACCGACCAACGCCTGGGCGTACAGCGGCGCGGTCTCGGGGTCCAGGCCGCGTTTGGCGAAGTCGCCGGCCAGAATCGACGACACCTGGCCGATAGCGTCGTTGAGCAGGGTCGAGTAGGTGCCGGAGCTGATCGACGCCGGCGAGTCCCGGATCAGGATGCGGAATCCGTCGGTGTGCTCGTCGACATAGGTCAGCAATGCCAGCGCGACGCGCTCCACCCGCAGCCGGGACTGGTTGTTGGTGGCTTTGGTCAAGGACGTGGTGATGCCGTCCAGCAATGCCGACATCTCGCGGTCCACCACCACCGCGTAGAGGCCTTCTTTGCCGCCGAAGTGCTCGTAGACCACGGGCTTGGACACGTTGGCGCGCTGCGCGATCTCCTCGATGGAGGTGCCCTCATACCCGCGTTCGGCGAACAGCGAGCGGGCGACGTCGATGAGTTGGTGACGACGCTCGCTACCTGTCATCCGGGCTCGAGGCGCCCGGCCGTCCTTGTCCAGACCAGCCACGCGACCAGGGTAGTCCGTGGGACCAGACCGGATTGTCCGACTTCTTACTCGGGCGGCGGGCGGCCCTCGCCGTCGGCGGACTAAAGTCACTGCGAAGCACCGATCCGTCGTGGTGTAATCGGCAGCACCTCTGATTTTGGTTCAGATAGTTCAGGTTCGAGTCCTGGCGACGGAGCTCAGATTTGTCCCACCCTTTGCCGCGAGCGTGCCCAGAATGACAGGCTAGGCGGCGTGTCGATGGACAATCACGCACTCTCGAGCCCGGATGCCAGCCAGGACGCCGTCATCGTCTTGGCGGCCGGAGCCGGCACCCGGATGGTCTCCGACACCCCCAAAGTGCTCCATGAGCTGGGCGGGCGCAGCATGCTGGCGCACTGCCTGCAGGCCGCCGCGGGCGTCGATCCCCGTCACTTGGTGGTGGTGTTGGGCCACGAGCACGAGCGCATCACCGGGGAGGTCGCCGAGCTGGCGCAAGCCCTGGACTTTCCCATCGACATCGCCCTGCAGGACCAGCAGTTGGGCACCGGGCACGCGGTGCTGTGCGGCTTGGCGGCCCTGCCGGACGACTTCACCGGCACCGTCGTCGTCACCTCCGGCGACATCCCGCTGCTGGACACCGCCACCCTGCAGGCGCTGATCGACACGCACCGCACCGCCCCGGCCGCGGTCACGGTGTTGACCACCACGCTGGCCGACCCCACCGGCTACGGCCGCATCCTGCACACCCAGGATGGCGAGGTGACCGCGATCGTCGAGCAGGCCGACGCCACCGAATCACAACGGGAGATCCGCGAGGTCAATGCCGGGGTGTACGCCTTCGACATCGCCGCGTTGCGTTCCGCGCTGGGCCGGCTGGGCTCCGACAATGCCCAGCACGAGCTGTACCTGACCGACGTGATCGGTATCGTCCGCGGCGACGGCCAGGTGGTGCACGCCCGTCACGTCGACGACGCGGCGCTGGTGGCCGGCGTCAACGACCGGGTGCAGCTGTCCGCGCTGGCCGGCGAACTCAACCGACGCCTGGTGGCCGCCCATCAGCGGGCCGGTGTCACCATCGTCGATCCCACCACCACCTGGATCGACGTGGACGTGACCATCGGGCGCGACACCACGGTCGCGCCCGGAACCCAGCTGCTCGGCCGGACCGCCGTCGGGGCGCACTGCACGATCGGCCCCGACACCACCTTGACCGACGTGACGGTGGGCGACGGTGCGTCGGTGATCCGGAGCCACGCCACCTCGTCGGCGATCGGCGCCGGTGCAACGGTCGGGCCGTTCACCTACCTGCGTCCGGGCACCGTGCTGGGTTCCGACGGCAAGCTGGGCGCGTTCGTCGAGACCAAGAACTCCACCATCGGCACCGGGACGAAGGTTCCGCACCTGACCTACGTCGGCGACGCCGACATCGGCGACCACAGCAACATCGGCGCCTCCAGCGTGTTCGTCAACTACGACGGCCAGACCAAACGACGGACCAAGGTCGGCTCGCACGTGCGCACCGGCTCGGACACCATGTTCGTCGCGCCGGTCACCATCGGCGACGGCGCCTACACCGGCGCCGGGACCGTGGTGCGCCACGATGTGCCGCCGGGCGCACTGGCAGTGTCGGCCGGCCCGCAACGCAACATCGAGAACTGGGTGCAGCGCAAGCGGCCCGGCAGCCAGGCCGCCGCGGCCGCCGCGTCGGCGGCTGACGCCGAAGAAGCCGGCCAGACTCCACCCGATCTGTCATCGTGAGCTTGATCGCGTTGAGGCAGCCCGAGGCGAAATCGCACGCCGGGCTACGTACCATAAGGCCCGAATTATCTCGACCGAAATCCACAATCTCCTACGGCGGGGGCAGCGCGTGAGCCACGACTGGACAGACAATCGCAAAAACCTGATGCTTTTCGCCGGCCGTGCGCACCCGGAGCTGGCTGATCAGGTCGCCAAGGAACTGGACGTACCGGTTACCGCGCAGACCGCTCGCGACTTTGCCAACGGCGAGATCTTCGTGCGCTTCGACGAATCGGTGCGCGGCTGCGATGCCTTCGTGCTGCAGTCGCACCCGGCGCCGCTGAACCAGTGGCTGATGGAACAACTGATCATGATCGACGCGCTCAAGCGCGGCAGCGCCAAGCGGATCACCGCGATCCTGCCGTTCTACCCGTACGCGCGCCAGGACAAGAAGCACCGCGGCCGCGAGCCGATCTCGGCTCGCCTGGTGGCCGACCTGCTCAAGACCGCCGGCGCCGACCGGATCGTCACGGTGGACCTACACACCGACCAGATCCAGGGCTTCTTCGACGGCCCGGTGGACCACATGCGAGCCCAGCCGCTGCTGATCGGCTACATCAAGGAGAACTACGGCAACTCCGACGTCGTGGTGGTCTCCCCCGACTCCGGCCGGGTGCGGGTCGCCGAGAAGTGGGCCGACTCGCTGGGCGGCGTGCCGCTGGCCTTCATCCACAAGACCCGCGATCCGCGGGTGCCCAACCAGGTCAAAGCCAACCGGGTGGTCGGCGAGGTCACCGGCAAGACCTGTGTGATCACCGACGACATGATCGACACCGGCGGCACCATCGCCGGGGCGGTCAATCTGCTGCGCGAAGACGGCGCCAGCAACGTGATCATCGCCGCCACCCACGGGGTGCTCTCGGACCCGGCCGCCGAGCGGCTGGCGGCCTGCGGAGCCAGCGAGGTGATCGTCACCAACACCTTGCCGATCCCCGAGGACAAGCGCTTCCCGCAGTTGACCGTGCTGTCGATCGCTCCGCTGCTGGCCAGCACCATCCGGGCCGTGTTCGAAAACGGCTCGGTCACCGGGCTTTTCGATGGGGACGCCTGATATGACGGATGCAGTGGTCTATCACAACCCGCGCTGCTCGACCTCGCGCAAGACGCTGGACCTGCTGCGCGAGAACGGTATCGAACCGACGGTCGTGGAGTACCTGAAGACCCCGCCGTCACGAGCGGAACTGGCCGAGATGATCCGTGCCGCCGGAATCGGGGTGCGCGACGCGGTGCGTACCGGCGAGGCGGCGTATGCCGAGCTGAACCTGGCCGATGCGACCGATGACGAACTGCTCGACGCGATGGCCGCCAACCCGATCCTGATCCAGCGGCCGTTCGTCGTCACCGGTAACGGCACCCGGCTGGCTCGTCCGATTGACGCGGTCCGCGAGATCCTGTGACCACGCTGCGCTTGACGGTCGCCGCACTGGCGTGCGCGGCCCTGGCCGGCATCACATCCGGGTGCGGCGCTAAAAGCCCTGACTACCAGTCGATCTGGGGTAACGGCACCACAACCACCACCTCTTCGGAACCGGAGGCTCCGGTCACCGTGGGGCGCTACCTGGAGGACCAGGGCGTGGTCGCGGAGGCGGTGGCCCCCAACGCACCGACCGACCTGACGGTGTCGATCCCCACGCCGCCGGGCTGGACGAAGAAGGAAAGCTCGTTGCTGCCGCCCACCACGCTGGCGCTCGGCAAGGGCGAGAAGTACCCCCGGGCGATTTTGAGTGTGGTCAAGCTCAACGGGAACTTCGACTCGAAAGAAGCCATCCGGCACGGTGTGGTCGACGCCCAGCTCTCGCCGAACTTCCGGCTGCTGGACGCCTCGAACGAGGACTACCAGGGCTTCCCGTCATCGATGGTGCAGGGCACCTACGACATGGACGGCCAGCGCCTGCACAGCTGGTTCCGGATGGTGATCGCCACCGGCTCGGCGCCGGCCGAACAGCGTTACCTGGTGCAGCTGGCGGTCACCGCCCCCGCCGACGAGGCGCCCAAGAACGCCACCGACGTCGAGGCGATCATGAAGGGCTTCACCGTCGCCGCAAAGTGATCCCCTAGCTGCGTCGGATCTTGTTACAGTGACGCACTCGTCGAAGGGAGTCCCGCCATGTCCCTTATTCGCCCGTCATCGCTGAACCTCGCCGGCCTCGGCGTGGCCGCGGTCGCCACCGGCCTGCTGGCGCCCATGGCGTCGGCTGACGCCCCACCCGGCTGCACCGCCGCCGACATGGCCAACGCCGTCACCGGCGTCACCGCCTCGACGTCGGGTTACCTCTACGCGCATCCGGACGTCAACGCGTTCTACACCGAGCTGCGCGACCGGCCCGACGACGAGGTGCCCGAAGCGATCCGCAGCTTCTTCGCCGACAACCCGCAGGCCCACGCCGACCTGCTGGGGCTGCGCCAGCCCCTGACCGATTTCCGGGCCCGGTGCGGATTGCCCCAGCCCGAGCGCCCGCTGCTGGACCAGTGATGGCCCGCCGGATCTGGGTCGTCGCGGCGCTGGCCCTGACCAGCCTGCCGGGGGTCGTCGTGGTGTTCACTCCGGCCGGCACCGCCACCGCGGGGTGTGTGGGTGTGGGCCGCCGGGTGTATGTCAGCGGCTGCGCCGACCCGGTTCCACCCCCGGCCTACTACGCGCCGCTGCCCGAAGACGTGCCTCCGCCACCTCCTCCGCCGCCGCCGGTCAACACCTGCGTGGGCTACAACGGCCGCTGGGTGCACGCCAACAACTGCAACTAGGCGCCCTAGCGTTCTAGGGTGACAGCCATGAGCTCTTGGTCCGCCTCCGATCTGCCGTCGTTCGCCGGGCGATCCGTCATCGTCACCGGAGCCAACAGCGGTTTGGGGGCGGTGACCGCACGCGAATTGGCCCGAGTCGGCGCCGACGTCACCCTGGCCGTCCGCGACACCGCCAAAGGCGAGGCCGCCGCGGCAGGGATGTCCGGCCGTACCGGTGGGGTGACGGTGCGCGCCTTGGATCTGGCGGACCTGTCCTCGGTGCGGCGGTTCGCCGCGGAGACCGAGTCAGTCGATGTGCTGATCAACAACGCGGGCATCATGGCGGTGCCCTACGCCAAGACCGTCGACGGTTTCGAAAGCCAGATCGGCACCAACCATCTGGGGCATTTCGCGCTGACCAATCTGCTGTTGCCCAAGCTCACCGACCGGGTGGTGACGGTGTCCTCGGCCCTGCACCGGATGGGCTACATCAGCCTCACGGACCTGAACTGGGAGTCGCGGCGGTATTCGGCGTGGCTGGCCTACGGCCAGGCCAAGCTGGCCAATCTGCTGTTCACCAGCGAACTGCAACGCCGGCTCGTGGCGGCGGGCTCACCGGTGCGCGCGCTGGCCGCCCACCCCGGCTATTCGAGCACCAACCTGCAGGGCCAGACCGGAAATCGGATCAGTGACGTGGTGATGCGCACCTTCGGCAACGGTCTGCTGGCCACCAGCCCCGACTTCGGGGCGCGCCAAACGCTCTACGCCGCGTCGCAGGATCTGTCCGGCAATACCTTCATCGGTCCGCGCTTCGGCATCGTCGGCCGCAGCGGTTCGGTGGGCCGCAGTCTGCTGGCCAAGCGCGGATCCACGGCCGCCGGGCTGTGGGAGCTGTCCGCGCAGCTCACCGGCGTTCAATTTCCACTCTGAGCCGCCGATGCGCTAGCCTGACCAGGCGTCACGGCGAGGGCGGCCACCATTGGGCCGCCGTTATCGACGAGGACCTCCTTAGATGGTTGTCGCGATCTGGCCGTGCCTCATGCACCCCGTAGCAACCAAGGAGTCCAGATGGCCAAGAGCCCGACCACCAACCAGCTGACCGTTTCGGTGCGCACCGAGACCGGCAAGGGCGCCTCGCGCAGGGCCCGTCGGGCCGGCCGCGTCCCCGCGGTCCTCTACGGCCACGGCAGCGACCCCCAGCACCTCGAACTGCCGGCCCACGACTTCGCGGCCGTGCTGCGCCACTCCGGCACCAACGCCGTGCTCACCCTCGACATCGAGGGCAAGGAGCAGCTGGCGCTGACCAAGGCTCTCGAGATCCACCCGATCCGTCGCACCATCCAGCACGCCGACTTGCTGGTCGTGCGCCGCGGCGAGAAGGTCATCGTCGAGGTCAACGTCGTCCTCGAGGGCGACGCCGTTCCCGGCACCCTGGTCACCCAGGACGCGACCGCCGTCGAGATCGAGGCCGAGGCGCTGTCGATTCCGGAGCAGCTGACCGTCTCCATCGAGGGCGCCGAGGCCGGCACCCAGGTCACCGCCGGGGCGCTGGAGCTGCCCAAGGGCGTGAGCCTGATCTCCGACCCCGAACTGCTGCTGGTCAACGTGATCGAGGCCCCGAGCGCCGAGGAGCCGGCCGAGGCTGCCGGCGAGGAAGCCGGCGCGGAGGCCGCCGAGGGCGCGGCCGACGAGTCCGAGTAGGCCGAGCACCGCGTGGCCGAGTCACCACCGATATTGGTGGTCGGCCTGGGCAACCCGGGCCCGACCTACGCCCGCACCCGCCACAATGTCGGCTTCATGGTCGTCGACCTGCTCGCCGAGCGGATCGGGTCGTCGTTCAAGCTGCACAAGAAGTCGGGTGCCGATGTGGCCACCGGGCGCCTGAGTGGGCGCTCGGTGGTGCTGGCCCGGCCACGCTGCTACATGAATGAGTCGGGCCGCCAGGTGGGGCCACTGGCCAAGTTCTATTCAGTGCCGACCGGCGGCGTCGTGGTGATTCACGACGATCTCGACTTGGACTTCGGCCGGATCCGGCTCAAGCAGGGCGGCGGCGAGGGCGGTCACAACGGCCTGCGCTCGATCGCGACGGTGCTAGGCAGCAAGGACTTTCAGCGGGTCCGTCTCGGGATCGGCCGGCCGCCCGGCCGCCAAGATCCGGCGGCGTTCGTACTGCAGGCATTCAGTGCCCGGGAGCGCGACGAGCTGCCGACGATCTGCGAGCAGTCCGCCGACGCCACCGAGCTGCTGATCGAGCTGGGTCTGGAACCGGCCCAGAACGTGGTACACGCCTGGGCCTAGCGGGCCGAGTGCCAGATTCCCACACGCGGTGGATGCTGCCGCGGCCTAGGTGACCAGGGCGACGGAGTTGGCCCGGCGCAGCTTGCCCGACGGCGTCTTGGGGATGCTGCCCGGTCCGAGCACCACCACGTTGCGCGGCCGCATATCGACCTCGGTGACCACTTCATGGGCGACCTGGTGCTCGATGCGACGTACCTCGACCGGGTCCTGCCAGGCGTTGGATTCCACCGCGACCGCGAACGTCTCCCGCGAGTGCCCGGCGTCCAGGCGCACTGCGACCGCACAGCCCGGGCGCACGCCCTCGACGCGGCCCGCGGCCCGCTCAATGTCGGTCGGATAGATGTTGCGGCCCGCCATGATGATGACGTCCTTGACGCGGCCACACACCACGACGTGGCCGTCCTCCATCTGGTAGCCCAGGTCGCCGGTGTCATACCAGCCGTGCTCGTCCTGCGCCGGCAGGAAGCCCGCCATGGTCAGGTAACCCGGGGTCACCGGCTCGCCGCGCAGCTGGATCACGCCGACCCCGCGCGCCGGCAGCGAATTGCCGTGCTCGTCGACGATCCGGATCTCGATGCCCTCCAGCAGCGGCCCCAGCGAGGCCAGTCGCCGGGTGTTGCCCTTGGTGGCGGGCACCGCCTGGCGCAGCGCGGCCAGCAGGTCGGCGTCGACCTCGTCGACCACCAGACCCGCACCGCACTTGGAGAACGACACCGCCAGAACCGTTTCGGCCATGCCGTAGGCCGGCAGGATGGCGGCCGGGTTCAGCCCGAACGGTTTACCGGCGTCGATCAGGTCCTCGACGTCGGCCGGCTCCACCGGCTCGGCACCCGAGAGCGCGAACCGCAGCGTGGACAGGTCGAACTGGCCCGGCGTGGCTTGCTTGCGCAGCCGCTTGGCGAACAGCGCGTAGGCGAAGTTCGGGGCCGCGGTCATGGTGCCCTTGTACTTGTCGATCAGCTTGGCCCACAGCAGGGTGTCCCGCAGGAAGTCCATCGGGGTGATCTTGACCAGCTCGGCGCCGAAGTACATCGGCACGGTCAGGAAGCCGATCATGCCCATGTCGTGGAAGCACGGCAGCCAGCTGACCATGACGTCCTTCTCGACGTCGTACTCAGCGCTGATGAACATCGCCTCGGCGTTGGAGTAGATGTTGCGGTGGGTGATCTGCACGGCCTTGGGCGACCCGGTCGAGCCGGAGGTCAGCTGCATCAGCGCCAGATCGTCTTCACCGGCTTCTTCCGGATCGATCGGTTCGGCGGCCAGCAGGTCAGCAACGGTGACGACCTTCAGGCCCTTCTCGGTCAGCACCGGGGCCGCCGCCATGAAGGGGTCGGAGATGATGACGGCCTTGGCGTCGATCATGTCGACGACGGTCATGGTGTCCTCGGCCCACACCGCCAGGTCGGTGCGCGGGGTGGGCTGGTGCAGCATGGTCAGGCTCGCCGCGCGCATCCACACGCCCTGGGCGGTGGGAGCGATTTCGACGGGGGCGCCGGCGAGCACGCCGACGGCGTCACCCGGGCCGACGCCGGCAGCCGCCAGCCCACCGGCGATGCGCCGGGCGCGTTCATGGACCTCGCCCCAGGTGTGCCGGACGGGTGTGTGCGGCTCACCGGTGACCATGCCCTTGGACGACTCCCGGGCACTACGGAACATGTTGTCGGTAAACCTGCTCACGACGGCCTCCTAGCCGGCACCAGTACTTTCCATACGGGCTCAGATTTCATGTTCCACCTGCCGTTGACCACATCGCGAGAGGCACACGCGCACAATTCGGTGGCGGTTAGATCTCGATACCGTAATGCGCGGCCCACCAGAGCGGCGAGCGTCTGGATGGCAGGGTTGTCCTGGCCGCAAATTGTCACCGCGGGCCATCTTAAACTCCTCTTAATCCGCGGGCAAATCTGCTAGCGGATCGGTGACGGTGTTATGCGCCACTCACCGATGACGGCACCACCCGGGCGCCGTAGACCGGACCGCTGGCCACCCGCACCGCCCGTCCCGCGCCGAGCGCCGACAGCTCGACGGCGACGTCGGTCGCCGACTGCGCTGAGCTGCACAGGAACGCACACGTCGGACCGGATCCGGACACCACGCCGGCCAGGGCACCTGCCTCCACGCCAGCGCGCAAGGTGCGGCGCAGGCCCGGATTGAGGCTGACCGCCGCCGCCTGCAGGTCATTGCCGAGCAAGCCGGCCAGCCGCTGCGGGTCCCCGGCGGCCAACGCGGCCAGCACCGGCTCGGGGTCGCCCGATTCCGGCAGTTTGCGCCCGGTGTCGCGCAGCCGGTCCAGTTCTTTGAAGACCGCCGGCGTCGACAGCCCGCGGTCGGCGAACGCCAGCACCCAGTGGAACGTCTCACGGGTCAGCACCGTGGCCAATTCCTCGCCACGACCGGTGCCCAGCGCCGTCCCGCCGTGCAGCGCGAACGGCACATCGCTGCCCAGCTTGGCGGCCAGTGAGTGCAGGTCGCGACGCGGCACGCCCAGCTCCCACAGCACGTTCATGCCGACCAGCACCGCAGCGGCGTCGGCGCTGCCGCCGGCCATGCCGCCGGCCACCGGGATGGACTTGTCGATGCTGATCGCCACGTCCGGAGCCCGGCCCACGTGCTCGGCCATCAGCTCGGCAGCCTGCCACGCCAGGTTGCGCTCATCGGTGGGCAGCACATCGGCGCCCTCGCCGCTGAGTCGCAACGACAGCACGTCGGCGTCGCGGACGGTCACCTCGTCGACCAGCGAAACCGCGTGGAAGACGGTGGTCAGCTCGTGGTAGCCGTCATCGCGACGGTCACCGACGGCCAGGTAGAGGTTGAGCTTGCCCGGTGCCCGCACGGTGACCGAACCGGTCGGGGACCACTCGGTGGCGGTATTGCCGTCGGATGCGGTCACGTGGATGAGACTATCGGTCCACGGCAACCCTGCACCCGGGCTCCGGGCCGCGAATCCCTACCGATCAGGAGAACAGGTCGGCGAAGTCGGCGCTGATCGAGCTGAAGGCATTCATCAGAACCTCCACCTCGAACCCGGCGGCCATGGTGACCAACCCGGTGGTGGCCGCCAGCGGCATCCCGATCGCGCCCACCAGATCACCGGACATCAGCTCGTTGAAGAACAGGCTCGCGCTGTAGGCCGGCAGCGTGGTGATCAGCGAGTTGATGATGTCGGCGGTCGGCAGCAGCGTCGCGTACAAGGTCGCCGCGGCACCGCTGAGGGTGTTGACCACATCCATCAGGCTCGGCAGCGAGAAGTCCGCGGGGCCGCCACCGTCCAGACCGAACAGGTCGGTCGCGCTGCCGGACCCCATGTTCTGCAGATCGGCGATGAAGTCATTCCAACCTTGTTCGGCACCGTTGACCAGTGCGGTGAGCACGTCCATCGGGTTCACGTCGGGGAACAGTCCGAACGGCGTGGAGATGTCCGCCGGCCCCTGGTCCCAACCATGCTCGATGTTGCCGTAGCCGAGGTTGATCAGCACCCGCAGGGCCGGCTGCAACAGGTCGGCGAACGCGTTGCCGAATGCGTTGCCGCGCAACAGCTGCAGCAGCGGCAGGTCTTCGGTAGGAATCATGAAGTACTGGTTGTTGCCGGTGTAGCCGTCGGAGACATTGAGCTCGATGGCGCTCGCCAGCTGTTCGTCGGTGAGCCTCGGGTAGGTGCCGTGGATGAACATGATGCCCAGGAAGGCGTTGAGGTCGGCCAGGAAGTTCAGCGGGTACTTCGGGAAGTCGGCGAAGCCGTCGTATTCCTGGATGTAATTGGCGGTTTCCCAGGGCGTCTCAGATGGAGCGCCCCCGCTGAACGTGACACCGAGACTGGCCAGGCTCAGCGGAACCCCGGGCACGTCGAAGCGAGACAGCAGGCCACCGTTGGGGTTGGCCGGGCTGCCCAGCGTCACGAACGACAGCTGGTCGGAGGTCGGACGCTCGCCCTCGGGCAGGGCCAGCAGCTGGTCCATGACCAGACCGTTGATGACGCCGCTTTGCGAATAGCCTAGTACGACAAGGTCATTGCCCTTGCCGACCTCTTCCATGATCTTCTGGTACAGGATGGTGGAGCCCTGGGCCAGCGAGGTGTCGAGCGGCAGCGTCTTCACACCGGTCAGCGGGTAGAGACCCTCCGGGGTGAACAACGGGTTAGTGGCATCCACCTGAAAAGTAGGCTGGCCCTCGAACTTCGGGGTCTCCGGCGAGATGAACCGATCTGTGAGGGCGGTCAGGTACTGCGGCGGCGGGATGGGCAGCCCGCTGCCGCCCATGATCCACGATTCGGTGTCCAGCAAAGATGTCTGCGCGATCACGGTCTTCACGGACGCGGTCAGGTCCGGCACCACAACCGGGGCGACACCGAGGGCGGTGATGGCGGCCAGCGTCAGAGGCACGGCACCAAGGGAACTCAGTTTGCTGTGGGACAGAGTTGTCATGACGGCCTCCTGGATGCTGATGCAATCGGGTCGATTATTCACCTCGCGCCAGCGAAATGTCATCCCCTTTTAGCTATTCGATCATGCAAATCTCAGTTTTCTGCGAGGTAGCTGTGCGCGCCCTAATCTGAGGTAATGAACGCAGCCGGCGACTACGGCGGCTACCTGATCGAGCGCGAGATCGGGCGTGGCGGGCACGCCGGGGTGTATTTGGCCCACCACCCCAGCAGCCGCGACGTGCCCGTAGCGCTGAAGGTCCTCGATGAGTCGCACCGCTCCCCCGCCGAGCAGCGCCGGTTGGAGCGGGAGTTCGGGTTCGCCAGCGCCCTCAAGCACCCCCACATCGTCGCGGTGTACCGGCACGGGCCGTTCTGGCTGGCGATGCAGTACGTCGACGGGGGCAAGGCGACCCGCCTGCGCACGCTGCAGGACCGCCTGGCCGCGCTGACCCAGATCGCGGCCGCGCTCGATTACGCGCATCGTCGCGGCATCGTGCACAGTGACGTCAAGCCGGCCAACATCCTGATCCATGCCGACTTCGGCCGGGCCGGTGCGGTACTGACCGACTTCGGAGCGGCCCACGCCGTCGTGGAAGACGTGTGGCACCGGCCCGGACATTTCGGGCACCCCGAAGTCTCGTTGCCCTACACCGCGCCGGAGATCCTGCAGGGCAAGGCCCCGTCGGCGGCCACCGACGAATACGCCTTGGCCTGTACGGCGGTAGAACTGCTCGCCGGAGCGCCGCCCTTCCCCACGCAGAGCGCAGCCGACCTGGCCGAAGCGCACCTGCGGCTGCTACCGCCACCACTGTCCGACACGCTCGGTCCGGCGGCGAGACCAGCCGATGTGGTGGTGCAACGTGCGCTGACGAAGTTTCCGGCACGCCGCTACGGGTCCTGCGCAGACTTCGTCGAGGAGTTGTCCCGCGCGCTGCTGCCGCATGCCGGGCCACCCAAGCCGGTCGAGACCTGAAGCAGGCGCACGAAATCGTCGATCGCCAACGTCTCGCCGCGACTCATCGGATCGATTCCTGCAGCCTCCAGCAACTCCGCGGAGCGCCCCCCCGATCCCGCCCAGTCGGCGAACGCATTACGAATAGTCTTGCGGCGCTGGGCAAAAGCGACATCAATCAGGGCAAAGACCTGACGGCGAAATGCATCTTCGACCGGCCACGGAGCGGTCTCGTATCGGTCGATGCGCACCAACCCGGAATTCACCCGCGGCACCGGCCAGAACACGCTGGGCGGTACCGTGCCGCAGCGGCGCACCGCGCCGAAGAATCGTGCCTTGGCGCTGGGCACCCCGTAGTCCTTGCCACCAGGCTCAGCGGCCAAACGCTCGGCTACCTCCAACTGCACCATGACCGTCACGGTGCGGATGGAGCCGAACTCCGACAGCAGGTGCAACAACGCCGGAACCGCAACATTGTAGGGCAGATTGGCCACCACCGCCGTCGGCGCGGTCGCCACCTCGTCACGGCGCAGGGTCAAAACGTCCCGCCCGAGCACCTCGAGCCGGGCGGCGTCAGCGGGAGCGTGTTCGGCGATGGTCTGCGGCAACCGGGCGGCCAGCACCGGATCCTTCTCGACGGCGATCACCGTCGGGCCGTACTCGAGCAACGCCAGGGTCAACGAGCCCAGCCCAGGCCCGACCTCGAGGACGTGGTCGTCGGCGGTGATACCGGCGCCGTCCACAATCCGGCGCACGGTGTTTGCGTCATGAACGAAGTTCTGCCCCAGAGATTTTCGGGGCCGCAGGTCGAGTTCGTTTGCCAGGGCCCTGATGTCACCGGCCCCGAGTAGCCCGATGGTCAGCGCCTCCCGCTGCACACCGGCCAGGCTCCCCAGCCTTGGCGGGCCTGGGTGACCTCCGCGATCGCGATCTGCTCTTCGCGAGTAGCCATATCCGCGCGCGGCGCGTACTTCAGACCGCCGTTGGCCACCCACGTGCCGTAATCGAACTGCACGCCACCGTAGAAGCCGTTGCCGGTGTTGATCGCCCAGTTTCCGTGCGACTCACAGTTGGCGATGCGGTCCCAGGCGGCCCCGTACACCGACGGCGGCACCTCGGTGCCCGGCTTGGCGCCGACCCGCAGTACCGAATCGCGGGCCGGGTCCACCACCGCGTTGGCGACCGGCAGGCGGCCGGTCTCGGCGCCGTTGACGGTGGCCACCGAGTAAGTCACGTCCTGGGTGCCCGGCGTGCCCGGGTCGTCAACGACCTGCCGGCTGATGTTCATGGTCGGGTCTTCGATGCGACGGGCCGGCGGGGGCAGCGGCACCCGCTCGGTGACCTGCTTGACCCGGATCCGCGTCACCTGGATCGCCATGCCCTCGGTGACCGGGGTCGAGGCCGCCGGGATGACCTTGTCGGCCTGCTCCAGCGGGGCGCCGTCGGCAGCCAGCAGTTCAGCGACATTGGGTGCGGCCAGGTGCACGGTGCGCACCACGCCACCGTCGTCGATCGTGACTGTCTTGGCGCTGACGACCGGCAGTGCCATGCCGGCCAGCGGAACCCGGCTGCCGCGCGATGCCGCAGCGGGGGCGGTGTCGGTCATCGAGAGCTGGGCCAGCGCCTCGTCCACCGAGAGCGCCGTCGTCCACACCTGCTGAGGCTCACGCCCGTCCAGCGAGACCTGCAGGGGCCGCCCGCGGCGGACCATGATCGTGTCCGAGTCGTGCACCTGCGCGGTGCGGGCGGGGCTCACATCGTCGCGCTCGCCGAGGTCGAAGCCGTTCTCGGAGACGACGTCGATGACCCGCGACCGCATGGTGGTGACGGTGATCGGGGTTCCATCGACGTCCAGCGTCACGGTCTTGGCGCTGGCGACCGCGAAGCCGCCCGCAAAGGTCAGCACCAGCAGTAAAGCGCCGACCAGAAGCCGCAGCATCGGCGAGGGAGCCTGATGCAGCCTGGTCAAAAGATTCAAGACAAAAACCTCACGACACGGGAAAGGGGCCCTTGCGGTGCCCCAGCTTCGATAACGGAACGGTAACGAACTCCACTGGCGTCGGCAACCGAATGTGACCTGCTCGACCTTCACCCCAGCCCATACACCCGCCGGGCGTTGCGGTTCGTGACCTGCGCCAGTTCGGCTGCCGATCTTCCCAACAGCTCGGCCAGCGCTCTCACAGTGTATGGCAGACAGTAGGGCTCGTTCGGTGCACCGCGGTACGGATGCGGAGTCAAAAACGGCGCATCGGTCTCCACCAGAAGCTGCGCGTCCGGAATCAATGCTGCCGCTTCCCGCAGGTCACGGGCGTTTTTGAAGCTGACCGTGCCGGACAGACTCAGAATCCAGCCGGCGTCGATGCAGGTGTGAGCCATCTCCGGGCCGGACGAGAAACAGTGGAAGATCACCGTCTCCGGGGCGCCTTCGGCGCGCAGCACGTCGAGCACGGCGGCGTCGGCGTCACGGTTGTGGATCATCAGCGGTTTGCCAGCCCGTTTGGCCAGGTCGATATGCCAGGCGAACGCCTCGCGCTGGGCCTGGGGGGTCGCGCAGCCCTCCAGACGCCCGGGCCAATACAGGTCCATGCCGGTCTCGCCGACCGCCACCACTCGAGGATGGGCGACCAGCGCCTCGATCTCGGCGCGGGCCGCATCGGTGAGCGAATCGGCGCGAGTGGGATGCAGGGCGACCGCCGCGTAGACCCGCTCGTCGGCGTCGGCGGCCTGAGTCACCCAGCGAGCCGACGCCAAGTCGTCGGCGACGGTCACCGCCGCCTGCACCCCGACGGCGGCGGCGCGGTCCATGATGGCGCGCACCGACGAGGCGTCGGCACCCCCACAGGCGTCGAGGTGGGTGTGGGCGTCGACCAGCGGACTCAGCTCCTGCGGTGCCGGCGGCGGAGTTTTGGCTGACCGTTTCGAGCTCACCCGCACACAATAAGGTGGCGAGTGATGAGAAGAACGCAGCCTTTCTATGTCACCACCGCTATCACCTACCCCAACGGTGACCCGCACATCGGCCACGCCTACGAGTACATCGCCACCGACGCGATCGCCCGGTTCCACCGGCTCGACGGGTTCGACGTGCGGTACCTGACCGGCACCGACGAGCACGGGCTGAAGATGGCCGAGACCGCCGCCGCCGAGGGCATCGCCACCGCGGATCTGGCCCGGCGCAACTCCGATGTGTTCCAGCGACTGCAGGAGAAGCTCAACATCTCCTTCGACCGGTTCATCCGCACCACCGACGCCGATCACCTGGAGGCCTCCAAGGCGATCTGGCAGCGCATGGTCGACGCCGGTGACATCTACCTGGACGCCTACTCCGGCTGGTATTCGGTGCGCGACGAGCGGTTCTTCACCGAGGGTGAGACCCGGCTCAACGAGGACGGTTCGCGGGTCGCCGCCGAGACGGGGGCGCCGGTCACCTGGACCGAGGAACAGACCTTCTTCTTCCGGCTCTCGGCCTACGCCGACCGGCTGCTGGCGCACTACGAGGCGAACCCGGACTTCATCGCCCCCGACGTGCGTCGCAACGAGGTGGTCAGCTTCGTCTCCGGCGGCCTGCGGGATCTGTCGATCTCGCGCACCTCGTTCGACTGGGGGGTGCCGGTGCCCGGACACCCCGACCATGTCATGTACGTCTGGGTGGACGCGCTGACCAACTACCTGACCGGCGTCGGCTATCCCGACACCGACTCGCCAACCTTCCGCCGGTATTGGCCCGCCGATCTGCACATGATCGGCAAGGACATCATCCGGTTCCACACCGTGTACTGGCCCGCCTTTCTGATGTCGGCCGGAATCGATTTGCCGCGCAGGGTTTTCGCACACGGCTTCCTGCTCAACAGCGGCGAGAAGATGAGCAAGTCGGTGGGCAACGTGATCGACCCGGTCGAGTTCGTCGACAAGTACGGCGTCGACCAGGTGCGCTTTTTCCTGCTGCGCGAGATCCCGTTCGGCCAGGACGGCAGCATCTCCGACGAGGCGATGATCGGCCGCATCAACGCCGACCTGGCCAACGAGCTGGGCAACCTGGCGCAGCGCTCGCTGTCGATGGTGGCCAAGAATCTGGGCGGGGTGGTGCCCGAGCCGACCGCGCAGGCCGCCGACGGCGAGGAACTGCTGGCCCTGGCCGACGCGCTGCTGGAGAAGATGCGGGCGGCCTTCGGCACGCAGTCCATGCACCTGGGCCTGGAGGCGATCTGGCAGATGCTGGGCGCGGCCAACCGGTACTTCTCGGCCAACGAGCCGTGGAAGCTGGCCAAGAGCGAGTCCGCGGCCGATCAGGCCCGCTTCGGCACCGTCCTCTACACCACGCTGGAGGCGGTGCGGATCGCCGCGCTGCTGGTGCAGCCGGTGATGCCGGACTCGGCGGCCAAGCTGCTGGACCTTCTGGGCCAGACCAGCGAACAGCGGATGTTCACCGCCGTACCCCAGCGGCTGGCGCCGGGCCTGACGCTGCCGGCACCCTCCGGGGTTTTTCCGCGGTATCAGCCCTGACGATGGGAACGCCCGGGCTAGAGCGGATCTAACCGTACGGCCACGGTCACTGCGCCATGCTCGTCGCGGTGCGCGACGGCCTGCCCGGTCCGGTTGACTCCGTCGAGCCGGATCGTCAACGGCCCGCCCTCGCCTGAGAAATTGCGCCACCAGGCCTTTGCGTCCGGCATGGCGACTCCGATTCGCACCTCGTCACCGCTGCGCCAGTAGCCCACCGGAAGAGTGAAGGTCTGCCCGGACCGTCGCCCCACATAGCTGATCGTGGTCAACCGCCGGCCGAACAGCGAACCGAGCATCGGCGCTGCGATCAGCGACGTCGCCACGGCGTTGAACACCTGAATGAATCTCCGTCCCCGGCCACCGAACGCCATGGACCCAGCCTACGCACGCAGTGAATCAGGTCACACCGTGTCACGCTCGCCCGCTCCGCGGTGTCTAGAGGGCATCACCACTTCAAGGACAGGAGCACCTCATGACCCGCATCCAGGTCGTCATCATCGGCGGCGGCTACGCCGGCACCCTGGCCGCCAACCGGCTGCGCCAGCACCCGGACGTCGACATCACCCTGGTCAACCCGCGCCCGGAGTTCGTCGAGCGGATCCGGCTGCACCAGTACGTCGCCGGCACCGGGACGGCCACCATCGACTACCCCGAACTGCTCGGTGACGGCGTGCGGCTGCTGGTCGACTCCGCCACCCGGATCGACGCCGCCGACCGGCGCATCCAGCTGGCATCGGGCACCGTCCTGCGCTATGACTTCCTCATCTATGCGGTGGGCAGCACCGGGGCGATCACCCCGACGGTTCCCGGCGCCGCCGAATTCGCCTACTCAATCAGTGAATTCGAGTCCGCGACCCGGCTGCTGGCCCGGCTCGGCGAGCTGGCATCGGATGCCCCGGTGACTGTGGTGGGCGGCGGACTGACCGGAATCGAGGCGGCCTCCGAACTGGCCGGACAGGGCCGGCCGGTGACCCTGGTCTGCGGCGAAATGCTCGGACCGTCACTGCACGCGGCGGGCCGACGCTCGGTGGTCAAGGCGCTGCGCAAGCTGGGTGTCGATGTGCGCGAGGCGGTCGTCGCCGAAGTGCGCCCCGACGCTCTGGTGCTGCGTGACGGCACCGTGCTGCCCAGCGCGGTGACGGTCTGGACGGCAGGGTTCGGCGTGCCGGACCTGGCCGCGGCCAGTGGACTGGCCACCGACGCGTTGGGCCGGCTGCTCACCGACGAAACCCTGACCAGTGTCGACAACCCGTGGATCATGGCGGCTGGGGATGCCGTCGCCCCCTCGGGCCAGCCGCTGCGGATGAGCTGCCAGGCCGCCCTGCCGCTGGGCGCCCAGGCCGCCAACACCGTGTTGGCCCGCATCGCCGGCACCTCGCCGGTCGCGCTGGACCAGGCGTTCGCCGCCCAGTGCATCAGCGTGGGGCGCGACGCGGCCACGGTGCAGTTGTCCCGCCGTGATGACACTCCAATCAAGGCGTTCGTCGGCGGTCGGCTTGGCGCCGTGGTCAAGGAGGCGATCTGCAAGTACACGGTCAAGTGGATTCGGGGCGAGGCGGCCAAGCCGGGCTCGTACCGTTGGATGAAGGCCGGCGCCCGTGCGGGCCGCATCGCACAGGGTCAGGCGGAACGGGGGGCCGCGGTGTGACAAACGGTCAAACCCAGCGGTTCAGCGAGCCTCGACGAAGGAGAGGCGAAGCTGGAACCGCTGCTCAAGCCCAGCGGTTCACCGAGCTCCGGCCGCTACTGTTCACCATCGCCTACGAGATCCTTGGCTCGGCAACCGAATCCGACGACGTCTTGCAGGACAGCTACCTGCGCTGGGCTGAGGTGGACCTGGCCGAAGTCCGCGATGTCAAGGCGTACCTGGCCAGCCTGGTCACCCGTCAGGCGCTCAACGCGCTGCGGGCCGGCGCTCGGCGCCGCGAGGAGTACGTCGGGCCGTGGCTGCCTGAGCCGCTGCTGCTGACCGAGCACGATCCCTCGGCCGATGTCGTGCTGGCCGAATCGGTGTCGATGGCGATGCTGGTGGTGTTGGAGACGCTGCGCCCCGAGGAGCGCGCGGTGTTCGTGCTGCGCGAAGTGTTCGGTTTCGACTATGACGAGATCGCGGCCGCGGTCGGCAAATCCGCGGCCGCGGCCCGCCAGGTCGCGCACCGGGCGCGCAACCACGTTCAGGCGCGGCGGCCGCGCTACGCTCCGGTCGACCCGGAGGAGAGCGCGCGGGTCACCGCGGAGTTCATGGCCGCGGCGGCGGGCGGCGACATCACCACCGTGCTGTCGATGCTGGCGCCGGATGTGGTGTGGACTGCCGATAGCGGCGGCAAAGCCAGCGCGGCCCGCCGGCCGGTCGTGGGTGCCGACAAGGTGGCCCGCACGGTTATCGGGCTGCTGCGGCAGGGGACGCAGATGCCCGACGTCCGGGTGGACATGGGCGTCTGCAACTCCGCACCCGCGGTGCTGTTCTACCGCGCCGACCGTCTGGAGGGTGTGTTCACCTTCGAGATCGTCGACGGGCTGATCACCAACTTCTACGCCATGCGCAACCCGGACAAGCTGGCGGCGGTGGCGGCCGCCCGCGAGATCACCCGAGGCGCCGACGTCTGACAAGCTAGTGCCGTGCGAATCGAGCGGCTCGGCGACTTGGGGGCAGCCCCGGCGGTGCTGCGCGCAGTCGGCGATGCGACCGACCGACGCGGGCTGCCGCCGCCGGCCGCTCTGACCGGCGAGTGGTTCGGGTCCCAGGCGGTGATCGCCCCCAGCGTGGCCGTGAAGCCGGTGGGCCCCGACCAGGTGTTTTGTGCCCCGAATGCCCCGAATGCCCCGCATGGACCCGGTGTGGTGGGCGGCGGCTGGATCGGCTATCTGTCCTACCCCGATGCCGGCGCCGACGGCCTGGGGCCTCGCATCCCCGAAGCCGCCGGCGGCTGGACTGACTGCGTGCTGCGTCAGGACAACACCGACGGGCAGTGGTGGTTCGAAAGCCTGTCCGGAGCGGCCATGCCGGGTTGGCTGGCCGAGGCGCTGACGACGCCCGCCCCGGCGCGGGGATACCGCATCTATTGGGAGACTCCGGACCGCCAAGCGCACCGCGCCGGAGTGCTGGCCTGCCTGGAGGCTATCCGGTCCGGTGAGGTGTATCAGGCCTGCGTGTGCACCCGCTTCACCGGAACCGTCAGCGGCGCCCCACTGGATTTCTTCGCCGACGCGGTGGCGCGCACCGGCCCCGCGCGTGCCGCCTACGTCGCCGGCGACTGGGGCGCGATGGCCTCGCTGTCACCGGAGCTGTTCCTGCGCCGCCGCGGTCAGGTCGTGGACTCCAGCCCGATCAAAGGCACCCTGCCGCTGTACGCCCGCCCGTCGGCGCTGCGCGCTTCGACCAAGGACGTCGCGGAGAACATCATGATCGTGGACCTGGTCCGCAATGACCTGGGCCGGGTGGCGATCACCGGCACGGTCACCGTGCCCGAGCTGTTGGCGGTGCGGCCGGCCCCCGGGGTGTGGCATCTGGTGTCGACGGTCTCGGCCCGGTTGCCCGAGCAGCTGGCCATGGCGGAGTTGCTGGATGCGACGTTCCCGCCCGCGTCGGTGACCGGGACCCCCAAACACCGTGCCCGCCAGCTACTTTCGGAGTGGGAGCCCGCGCGTCGCGGGGCGTACTGCGGCACGGTGGGGTTGGCGTCGCCGGTGGCCGGCTGCGAACTCAACGTCGCGATCCGCACCGTGGAGTTCGACGCCGCCGGTGGCGCGGTGCTGGGGGTCGGCGGCGGTATCACCGCGGACTCCGACGTCGACGCCGAGTGGCAGGAGTGCCTGCACAAGGCCGCCCCGATCGTCGCCGACGGCCAGTCCCAGGAACGCAGCACCGCGTCGTAGACGCGCTACACGGTTGCGCCGCGGCGCGGCATCAGCAGCGCCAGCACCAGCGCCACGATCACCAACGCGGGCACGTCACCGGCCAGATGACCACGTTCGGCCGGGTCGCCGATCGCCTGCGCCGTCATGATCGCGGCGTGCACCACACTGGAGGCCACCGTGAACCAGATCAGGCTGCGATGAGCCAGCGGATCACGTGCGGCGAACAGCAGGAACACCCCGAGCGTGGCGTACATGCCCAGGATCATCACCAGATAGTGCGACGAATCCGCGCCGGCATGGCCCCAGGCCCAGCCCGCCGGCCAGAGCACGGTCAGCGGATAGATCCCGACGACGAAGATCAGCCCGACGACGGTCAGCGCAACCTTCAGCGGTGTCGTTTCAGTCCTGTCGTTCGACGTCATCCGCGTCCTCTTCGAGCCCGAGCAGCTACATCAGCAAAGCCTAACGGCGCACAGGCGAATCCGATATCCCCTACTGGCGGGATCGCAGCACCGCGTCGTACAGCTCGCGTCGCGACACCGCGGCGGGCACGTCGGCGATCACCTGCGCGCAGGCATCCTTGACCCGCATGCCTTCGCCCGCCAGCCGGTTCACCTCGTCCACCAGCGTCGCCAGGTCAGCGCGCGGGGTCGCGCCCGCCAACACCACGGTGATCTCCCCCAGCACGCCGTCGACGGCCCAGCCGGCCAGCTCGGTCAGCGTCCCGCGCCGCACCTCTTCGTGGGTCTTGGTCAGCTCCCGGCAGACCACTGCGCGACGGTCCCCGCCGAGTTCGGCGACCGCGTCACGCAGGCAGTCGGCCAGCCGCCGCGGCGACTCGAAGAACACGCAGGTGCGCCGCTCGTCGGCCAACGAAGCCAGCCACGCCCGTCGCGCCGCCTGCTTGCGGGGCGCGAAGCCCTCGAAGCAGAACCGCTCCGAGGCCAGCCCGGACAGCGCCAGGGCGGTCGTCACCGCCGATGGCCCGGGCAGGCAGGTCACGGCCAGCCCGGCCTCGGCGCACGCGGACACCAGGCGGTAGCCCGGGTCGCTGATCAGCGGCATCCCGGCGTCGCTGACCACCAGCACGGTGGCGCCGGCCTCGATCTCGGCAAGCAGGGCCGGGACCCGCGTCGCCTCGTTGGCGTCGAACAGGCTGACCACCCGGCCGGCAATCTGCACATCGAGAGATTTGGCCAGCGTCCGCACCCGGCGGGTGTCCTCGGCGGCCACGACATCAGCGGTACGCAGCGCTTCGACCAGCCGCGACGACGCGTCACCGGGCTGGCCCAACGGGGTGGCACCCAGCAGCAATCGACCATCGGGCATGGCGCACAGCCTACGATCGTCGGAATGAGCGCTCCGACCGCTACCAGGCCCGCGGCCGTGCCGGAGCGCTCTGCTCCGGTGATCAGCCCGGGGCTGCTGGTGCCGGTCGCCGATTTCGGCCCGACCGACCGGGTCCGGGGCTGGGCCGTCACCGCGGCAGTCACGCTGTTGGCCGCGGTGACCCGGTTTTCCAACCTCTACACGCCGACCGACGCCGGCACCCCGATCTTCGACGAGAAGCACTACGCGCCGCAGGCCTGGCAGATGCTGCACAACCACGGGGTCGAGGACAATCCCGGCTACGGCCTGGTGGTGCACCCGCCGGTGGGCAAGCAGCTGATCGCGATCGGTGAGGCGCTGTTCGGCTACAACGGGCTGGGCTGGCGGTTCACCAGCGCACTGCTCGGCGTGCTGGCAATAGCGCTGCTGGTGCGGATCGTGCGGCGCATGACCCGCTCGACGCTGGCCGGCGGGATCGCCGGGCTGCTGCTGGTGGGCGACGGGGTCAGCTTCGTCGCCGCGCGCACGGCGCTGCTGGACGGCTTCCTGACGTTTTTCGTGGTGGCCGCGTTCGGGGCACTGATCGTCGACCGCGACCAGGTGCGGATGCGGATGCATACCGTGCTGACGGAAGGCCGCTGCGGCGCAACCCCGTGGGGCCCTCGACTCGGGGTGCGCTGGTGGCGCTTCGGCGCCGGGGTGCTGCTCGGCTTGGCCTGCGCCACCAAGTGGTCCGGCCTGTACTTCGTGGTGTTCTTCGCGGCGATGTCGCTGGCGTTCGACGTGGCCGCCCGCCGGCAGTACCGGGTGCGGCGGCCTTGGCTGGGGACGCTGCGCCGCGACGTCGGTCCCACGGCGTATGTGTTCGCGCTCATCCCGTTCGGGGTGTATCTGGCGTCGTACGCGCCATGGTTCGCCTCCGAGACCGGCGTGGACCGCCATGAAGTCGGCCAGTCGATCGGCTTCGAGAGTCGGTTCCCGATTCCCGACGCGCTGCGCTCGCTGTGGCACTACACCTACCAGGCGTATCACTTCCATGCCGGGCTGACGAACGCCGCCGGCAACCACCACCCGTGGGAGTCCAAGCCGTGGACGTGGCCGATGTCGCTGCGCCCGGTGCTCTATGCGATCGACCAGCACGACGTGCCCGGCTGCGGCGCGCAGTCCTGCGTCAAGGCGGTGATGCTGGTGGGCACGCCGGCGATGTGGTGGCTGGCCGTGCCGGTGCTGGGCTACGCATTGTGGCGCAGCCTGGTGCGCCACGACTGGCGCTACGCCGCGGCGCTGACGGGCTACTGCGCTGGTTGGCTGCCTTGGTTCGCCGGCATCGGCCGGCAGATGTATTTCTTCTACGCGGTGCCGATGGCGCCGTTTCTGGCGATGCTGCTGGCCCTGATCTGCGTCGACATCATCAACAACGGCAGAACCCGTACCGAGGAGCGGTGGGCGCTCGGTCTGCTTGCGGTGTCGTGCTACGTGGCCCTGGTGCTGACCAACTTCGCCTGGCTGTATCCGATTCTGACCGGGGTGCCGATCTCCCCGGCCACCTGGAACATGGAGATCTGGCTGCCCAGCTGGTCGTAGCAGCGTCGCCGCGTGCGTCGTCGCGTCCTTCGTCGCGTGAGATTGCGCGCAGGGCTGCGGGCGGAACTTATCCACAGCCCTGCGCGCAATCTGAACGCGCGGGCCTCTAGATGTCGGTGCTCCTCACCACCATCGACCCATGTTCGAGGTGTTCAAGGGAACCGAGGCGCTCGCCGGCGGCCTCACTCGCGGCACCCTGCGGTGGAACTACTCCGCGCTCTTCCCCGACGTCTACCTGCCAAAGGAGGCGTCACCGACATTGCGCGCCCGTACCGTGGGCGCCTGGCTGTGGTCGGGGCGCAGGGGCGTGATCGCGGGCCGTGCCGCGGCGGCACTGCACGGCGCCCGGGGGATCGACGCGGCTACGCCGATCGAGATGATCTGGCGCAACGGCCGGCCACCGACGGGAATCATCGTGCGCAACGAACGCATCGACGCCGACGAGCTGGTCGACGTCGACGGGATGCTGGTGACCAGTCCGGCGCGTACGGCGCTGGACCTCGGCCGGCATCTACCCCGCGACCTGGCCGTGCGGCACCTCGATTCGTTGAGCCGTGCCACCGGTGTTCAGGCTCGCGACGTCCTGGTGCTGATCGAGCGGCATCGCAAGGCGCGCGGATTGCGTCGGGCAATACCTGCACTCGACCTGATGGACCCCGGCGGCGAATCGCCCAGAGAGACCTGGCTGCGGCTTCTGCTCATCGATGCGGGGCTTCCGCGGCCCAGGACACAGATCCGGGTGAGCGATGGCTTCAACAACGCCTTCATCGACATGGGGTACGACGAGACGAAGATCGGCCTGGATTACGAGGGCAAACACCACAGCACGGATCGGGCGCAGTACGTCCACGGCATCGGGCGTGCTGAGCTGCTCCACAGCCAAGGGTGGATAGACCTGCAGGTGGTGGCCGAACATAGCCGGAGGTTCATCCTGCATCGGCTGTCGGAGGCATTCGCGCGCCGCGGCCAGCCGTTGAGATTGCGTACTGGGTCGTGAAGTCCGGCCGCGCACAGCCGTAGACGCAATCTCGACGAATCGAACGGATGTGCGATAAGCTGCGGGCGTGGCGATACCGGTACAGGAGTCGCTGTTCGGCCTCAGCGAACGCCGACAGCTCGGCGCGGGCGCCTGGCTCGACGTTCGCCCGGGCTGGCTCTCCGAGGAAAGCAGCGAACTGGTCAGCGAGCTGCAGTCGGTAATTCCGTGGCGGGCCGAACGCCGCCGGATGTATGACCGGGTGCTCGATGTCCCGAGATTGGTGAGCTTCCACGATCTGGCGACCGGCGAAGCGCCGCACCCGGTGATCGCCAAGCTGCGCCGCCGGCTGAATGACATCTACGCCGGGGAACTCGGCGAGCCGTTCACCACGGCGGGGCTGTGCCTCTACCGCCACGGGGGCGACAGCGTGGCCTGGCACGGCGACACCCTCGGCCGCGGCGCCAGCCAGGACACCATGGTCGCGATCGTCAGCGTCGGCGCCACCCGTACGCTGGCCCTGCGCCCACGCGGGGGCGGCGCGGCCCTGCGCTTGGCGCAACACCACGGCGACCTGGTGGTGATGGGCGGCTCGTGCCAGCGGACCTGGGAGCACTCCATTCCGAAGACGGCCACGCCCACCGGCCCGCGGATCAGCATTCAGTTCCGTCCGCGCGGCGTGCGCTGACCGAACGCGCTAGTTCCGGATCGCTTCGACCGCGGCCACCAACAGCTCGCGGGCACGGGCGGTGTCTACCGGGGCGATGGGCTCGCCCGGCCGCACCAGCGAGTTGGCGGTGACCAGCACCTGGTAGGGCCCGAAGTAGGCCGAGTAGTTGTACAGCTCACCGACGCGGGGCTTGCCCCCGGCGACGGCTTCGATCACCCGGTGCACACCCAGGGTCTTCACCCCGTCGATGTGCGGCACGTCGACGGTCTCGATCAAGCCGCGCATCGCACCCCCGGAGAAGCCGATACGCCGGCAGGTACGGCCCGGCTCATTGACTGAAACCGGCTCGGAGGTCTCCAGGGCGATGGTGATGAACCGGTTGCCCTGGCCTTCGGCGGCAACGGCGGCCATGTTGCCCTGCACACCCTGCGGCAGCTGCTGGCTTATGGCGAACTTCGAGCAGTCGGCGGGATCGAAGGTCAGGCCCGAGGGCAAGGCGGTGCCCGCCAGCAGCTTGGGGTCGATCCCGGTGCGGGGGACGGCCTTCGCCTCGAATTCCGGGCCGAATGACGACTTGAGGTCGACTACCTTGCCGATGTCGGCGGACACCTCGGCGGGGCTGGAGCTGCAAGCGGCGAGCAGGCAGACGCAGCCGATGGCCAGTACCGCGCGAAGGGTCAACATCGCAGCCAATTTACCCAACGCGACCTGCGGCGTTGGCAGCGGTTACCCCACAGCCTGGATCGCTTGGCGGCCAACCTCTTTGATCTGATCGGCGATCGCGCGGCCGAACGGCAGCTGCTCCTCGCCGGGCACATCGAGCATGGTGGTGACCACACCGGGATCGTCGCGCTCCCAGTAGGCGCCCAGATGATCGAGGATGGCGCGCATGGGCGCATTCTCCGAGAGCACCCGCGCGGTGAACTTCTCAATGCCTTCGAGCCGCGCGATCACGGCCACCGCTCCCATCAGATAGGTACCGATGCCGCGGCCCTGGTAGCTGTCGCCGACGATGAAGGCGATCTCGGCGAACGTCGGATTCTCCGGATCGCGGACGAACCGGCCGTCGGCGACGAACGAGCCGTCGAGCTCGGTGATCACCCACACGAAGTGATCGACGTAGTCGACCTCGAACAGGTAGTGCATCAGGGCCGGGTTCGGTGTCCGGGTGGTCTGGAACCGCCGGTAGAGGGTCTCGCCGGAGAACTCGACGTGGCCCGTCACGGTTCGGGCGCTGTCGCCGGGCAGCACCGGCCGCAGCAAGAGTTCGGTGCCGTCGCGAGCCTGGATCGGCACGGCGGTGAGGTAGGCGGCCAGGCGCTGGCGCGCGATGCGCACCAGCCGTCCCATGACCTCGGGCACATGCACCATCGCGTGGAAGGCCTGCTCGTCACCGATCCAGCCGGTCAACGGCGTCGAGGTGGTGACAGTGGCGGTTCGCAGGCCTTTGCGCAGCAGCGCGATCTCGCCGACCACCATGCCGGCCGTCACCTCGTTGACTACCACGGCACCGTCGTCGCCGATATGCTTGACCTGGGCTGATCCCGATGAGATCAGGAGGAATGACAGCGCCTGCTCGCCTTGCCGCATCAGTTCGGCACCGGCGGGTGCCTGCAGGGGACGCAATCCGGCGGCCAGCGGAGCCAGATCAGCCGCGGAGCATCCGGCGAAGATCGCCATCTCGGCGAGGTCAGCGGCGGGTAGCGCTCCATCGGGTGCTGCGGTAATCGGGTCCCGCCGCGACATCGCCATCGAAGTGCTCCGCCCCTAGTCCGCCAACTTAGGTTAACCGGCGCCCCGCAAATGTTAATGATTTAACAACGATGTAACGGCCAGGATTCGGCGTTAGCGATTCTGGCCGCTAGCCTGTGGCCGCTGACTGCGACACGCGAGGAAGAGATCATCCACTATGACCGAACTGAATCCGAAGCTGCACGACATCTACGAAGAGGTGCTCCGGCGCAACCCCGGTGAGGCCGAGTTCCACCAGGCCGTTCTCGAGGTGCTCAGCAGCCTCGGCCCGGTGGTGACAAAGCACCCCGAGTACGTAGACCGCGCCGTCATCCGGCGGATGTGCGAGCCCGAGCGCCAGATCATCTTCCGGGTGCCGTGGCTGGACGACAACGGCGACGTGCAGATCAACCGCGGTTTCCGGGTGGAGTTCAACTCGGCCTTGGGCCCCTTCAAGGGCGGCCTGCGGTTCCACCCCTCGGTGTACCTGGGCATCATCAAATTCCTCGGTTTCGAGCAGATCTTCAAGAACTCCCTGACCGGCCTGCCAATCGGCGGCGGCAAGGGCGGGTCGGACTTCGACCCCAAGGGCCGCTCCGACAACGAGATCATGCGGTTCTGCCAGTCCTTCATGACCGAGCTCTACCGCCACCTGGGCGAGTACACCGACGTCCCGGCCGGTGACATCGGTGTGGGTGGTCGCGAGATCGGCTACCTGTTCGGCCAGTACAAGCGCATCACCAACCGCTACGAGTCCGGCGTGCTGACCGGCAAGGGCCTGAGCTGGGGCGGGTCGCAGGTCCGCACCGAGGCGACCGGGTACGGCGCGGTGTTCTTCGCCGACGAAATCCTCAAGACCTCCAAGGACTCCTTCGAGGGCAAGCGGGCCGTGGTGTCCGGTTCGGGCAACGTGGCGATCTACGCCATCGAGAAGATCCACCAGCTCGGGGGCACCGTGGTGGCCGCTTCGGACTCCAGCGGCTACATCGTCGATGAAAAGGGCATCGACCTGGAGCTGCTCAAGGAGATCAAAGAGGTCAAGCGCGAGCGGATCGAGGCCTACGCCAAGGCCCGCGGCGGGGCGACGCAGTTCGTCAGCGACGGCTCCATCTGGGACGTGCCCTGCCAGATCGCGCTTCCTTCGGCCACCCAGAACGAGCTGGACGGCACCCACGCGGCGACGCTGGCCAAAAACGGCTGCAAGATCGTCGCCGAGGGCGCCAACATGCCGTGCACCCCGGAGGCCGTCAAGTTGTTCGGTGACGCCGGTGTGACGGTGGCCCCGGGCAAGGCGGCCAACGCCGGCGGTGTGGCCACCAGCGCCTTGGAGATGCAGCAGAACGCGTCGCGCGACTCGTGGAGCTTCGAGTACACCGAGCAGCGCCTGGCCGCGATCATGCAGAGCATTCACCACCGCTGCCTGGTCACCGCCGATGAGTACGGCGCCCCCGGCAACTACGTGCTGGGCGCCAATATCGCCGGCTTCATCCAGGTCGCCGACGCGATGACCGCGCTGGGCCTCATTTAGTTCCGGTTGACTCTGCGTCCATGGCGGGTGCACTCGCACTTCTCCGCCATGGACGCAGAGTCGACGTGCTTTCGGCTCCTTATCGCTAGCATCGCCGGTATGAATCGGATTCTGGGTGCCGCCGTGTTCGTCGGAACGGCCGCCTTCGCCTTGCTCGGCAGCGCACCGGCCTACGCCGACGACGCGAGCTATCTCGCGGCACTCGACGCCAACGGTGTCTTCAAGTCCGGTCCGCCCAACGCGCGCCTGTCGGCCGGACACCGGTTCTGCAACCAGCTTCGCGGCGGCTCCTCGGTCGATCAGGTGGTCAACGATTACGTGCGTCGCCCGTCATTCGGTGGACCGTCCATGGTCGACGATCTGACCGTCAACCTGCGCCCGGTGATCGACATCGCGCAGCATGAACTGTGCCCTGACACCCTGCACTGATTCGCCGGTTCAGCTGCCGGAGGATTTAGTCGCCGGGTTGGAACCGATGAGCGGACCGGTCGAGTATCTCGTCGATCAGCGGGATGTCGACATCGCCGTCGGAGATCACCGCCGGCTCCCACAGCCCGGCGTCCAGGTCGTACTTCTCGGTGAGGAACCGCAGCCGGTAGGCCTGCTGGGCGCGTTCGAAGGTCTGCTGGGCGATGCGTGCGTTGAGCCCGCCGTTGACCACCGCACCCAAGATCGGAACTGCTTGCGCCAGCTTGCGTTTGGCCAGCCGGAAGCCGAGCGCCATGGAGACCTGACTGATCACGTTGTCCGCCTGCTGCGGCTGTAGGTGGTGCCACGTCCCCTGCCGCAGCATCTGCTGGGTCAAACGCGACAGCGACGCCAAGGCGGCGGCCTTCTCCGCGGAGTTGCCGGCGGAGGAATAGGCGATCACCCCTGATGCGAACGCCTGCTCGTCGGGCTCGCGGACGTCGTAACCGTAATGCGCCGCAACCAATGCCACGATCCGGCCCATGCCGACCAGTACCGCGGTCACGTCCGCCACAACGGCCGAGGCGGCGACGGTCATGGTCGTGCCGGCGGTGACCGCGCTGGTCACTGCCGAGCCCGTCACCGCCAGCGATGACGCCGCACCTTCGGCAATCGCCAGGGCGACGTAGCGCTCCTTGCGGCGCGGGACCGAACGGTCGCAGTGTTTCAGGTCGAGGTTCTTGACTTCGCCATAGGACCGCACCGTGAGGCCTTCGTCGGCGAACATCGCAAAGACGTTGGCCGGCTTGACCGAATTGAGCCCGCGCTCGACCAGCACGGTGTGCAAGGCTTCCAACGCCTTGGTGGTGACCTGGTCCAACTTGCCGATTGCCGCGGTGACGCCCGGGACCCGCTCGACCCCGGAGCGGACTTGGGAGACCACGTCTTTGGCGCGATCGGCGATGCCCTGGCTTAGGCCCTCGAACCATCCGGGGGATTCGGTGCCGGTGGCCGCCTCCAGCAGCGCGCCCCATTGCTTGCGCTCGTAGGAGGACATGACCGGCCGACCAGACTGAGCCACGTGAGAAATCCTACCGCTCACGACCGCTCGAGAGTGGGCGAAGATCAAGGCCCATCGGCGAATCAAGCGGGATCTCGCCGGCCGACACGACGGCGTGGGTCAGCGGCCGCAGCGCGCGGATGAGGTCGTGTCGTTCGGTCTCGGTCAGCGCCTCATATGCCGGGGCGGCGAGCCGGTCGGTTTGTTCTTCGATCTGCGCCTTGAGCCGGACACCGTCCGGGGTAAGCCCCCCTGTCCCGGCAAGACCCCGGTTGCGCAGCAACTCCGTTCGCCGGTTCCACTCGTCATCGGTGAAGTCGCGGGCCACCGTGTACGTCTGGCGCGGGGCCCCCGAGGACAGGGCGTGGAACACATGCGATTCGCGGCCTTCGATGCCGGCAGCCAGAAGTGCCGCAATATGGCCGTCACCGCGATGCTCGCGCAGCACCGTGGCGGCGTGCCACAACCTCGCCAACGGCTGATCGGGCGGCGGCAGTGCATGATTCGCAGCGCCAAGCACCCGGCCGGCGAGTGGCACCGCGTCCGCCGCGCGTGCGGCGAGTTCGGCCGCACGAGCCACCTCCGGCCCGTCCGCCAAGGCCGCGAGTTGGCGCCGCAATGCGGCGACCGCACCTTCTACCCGCGCTTGCAGCGCGGCTTCGGGCGGCGCGAAACCCCATGCGGCGGGCAATGCCTTGGCAACGCGTTCGAAGGAGAAGTTGTAGAACGCCGCATGCACGACTTCGGCGCCGACCGCACCCAGTGGCGCGGCGCGGCCCGCGAAGTAGCCCATCCAGAATCCGCGATAGCCGGCCGCGTCGAGTGCAGCCAAGGGTTCCGGCGAGAAGTAGACAACCGCGTGCAAGGGCTCCAGCAGCCGCCAGGCGTCACGAGCGCTAGACACGGTGGCCTCCCGCTCTGGATGTCGTCATGCCCATCCCCGAAGGAAAGCACACCGCTCCCGCGTTCTCAGTCGGCTGTCGATTCTCCGAATATTTGCTGACGATTGTCATTGACGGTCGTCAATGAATGTTGCTAGCGTTCGACCATGACGACCGCCCGGGCAATCAAGAAGACCCGATCGCAAGCCAGCGGTGCCCGCGAAGCCCGTCGACTCGAGACGAGGTCGCGGCTGTTTGAGGCCGCGGTGTCGGAGATCCGCCAGTACGGACTCGCCGGTGCAGA
Organism: Mycobacterium sp. P7213; assembly: GCF_900604305.1. Classification (NCBI taxonomy): domain Bacteria; kingdom Bacillati; phylum Actinomycetota; class Actinomycetes; order Mycobacteriales; family Mycobacteriaceae; genus Mycobacterium; species Mycobacterium sp. P7213. Next base: position 29,297 of record NZ_UWOA01000028.1, on the reverse strand, counting down.
CGTCAGCGCCATCGCCAACGCAGCGGGCGTAGCCCGGGGCACGTTCTACTTTCATTTTCCAACCAAGGAGCACGTCCTTATCGAGGTCGAGCGCAACGAGGAGACTCGGATCATCGGCGAACTAGCCGAGGCCAACGGCGACCTGGCGTCGGTACTTTCCCAGCTCGTCCATCATGTTCTGCGCGCCAAGCAGCGGTTGGGTGCCGAGGTCTTCCAAGACATGCTCGGCCTGCATTTCTCCTCGACCCGTCCCGTCGAGGATGAGTTGACACAGCACCCCCTCGCGGAGTTCCTGGTGGAGCTCATCGAGCGGGCACGGGCCGCCAACCAGGTTCCCCAGGAAAGCGACGCCGCCGAACTCGGGACGTTCTTCCTTACTGGGCTTTTCGCGTTGCTATCCACCGGGGTCCACGATCCGGCACTGCTGGATCGGTACGTGTCAACGATCGTCAAGGGAATGGAGATCCGATGAACGGCACCGGGATTGACGGCTATCGCGACTACTTGCGTCAGCGCGACGGGGAAGCCGACTTGTTGAATCGACGGCTTGCCAATCGCGAAGAGTTCTTCGGTCGCGTTGAAGCCACTCCCGTGCGGTCAGCGAAAACCGTTGACCGACCGACTTTTCTTCGCAATCTACGGCGCCGGCGACCCGAGCCCGGCCTGGACCGCACCATGCTGTTTCTGTTGGCGACGGCGAAGCTCAACCAAGCCGAACGATTCGGCGTCGGGCTGGGCGAGACCTACGGACGCAACAGCGACGACAATCGGCCGCCCGAGAACGTCTACCTCGAACTGGAAGAGCACTACCACACCAGGCTGCTGGCGTACGCGCTCGACGTTTTTGGCCTGCCCTTTCAAGTTGTTCCCCCGCCGTTCGTCATGCGGCAGTTCGTCAAAACCGGGGTGTTCATCCCCGAGCGACTCGGCTTCCTGTTCGTCGGTGCGGCCGAGATGGCGGGCTGCATCATGTTCGACGAGCTACGTCGTGCCGGCACCGCGCTGTTTACCGACGAACCCGACGTGGCCGAACGAATCAACTTGCTCTACAGCGAGATTCTGACCGACGAGATCGGCCATGTCGGATACTGCGCGTCCCGCTGCACGTCGGGGGAACGGGCGATCATGCGCCGCATCTACCCGCTGATCGGGCGGCTGATCGCCCGACAGACCGCCGAGATCGACCTGCTCATCGACCCCAAGGTGCTGCGCGCGCGGCTGGATCGCCCTTTCGATCTCGCGGAACTCAGTGCCGAGCTGACCAACCCGACGTACGTGGTGACACACCCTTAGTGCCGACGGAGCAGTCCGACAAGATCGAGCATGCCGAAGCGACGAGCCGGTCGGCTCGCTCTTCGATCTGCGCACTTCCGCAATAGCCGGCCGCGCCGCGCGCGAGCAGGGTTCCAGCGGAGATTGACGACCGCGCACTGGGTCTCTACCAGCGGTAATGTCTGCCCTCGACCTTCGAATCGCGGTGAACGTAAAGTAACGCTACGGTGAACAACAGATGAACTACCGTTTGCCTGATCTGTCCGAGCGTGTGTTGTTGTAAGCCGAGTTCGAAGGATTACTTCCCCATGTCCACCCATCCGATATTCAGAACAATCATCGGCATCGTCGCCTTCGGCGCAGTTGCCTTCATGGACGCCTACAGTCCCCCGGTGGCCCGCGCCGACATCCCCGCCAACTGCGATTCCCGCCCCTGGGGCTTTCTGGGCAGAGAGACGCGCCTGATCTGCGATTCGCCGATCCGGCCGGACGGCTATTGGACACGCGACCGGATCATCGGGATTCCGGCCCACTATGAAAACGCGACCAGTCGCTGCTCTAACAGCAGGTACTACAGCAACTGCACCTACTACCCCGGCGGCTGGGTCAGCACCCACATCTCAAGCCAGGAGACTTACCAGGTCCGCGCCGACAACGTTCTCCCCGACGAGCCGGGGCACATGCCGGACCCGGCACCACTGCCCCCTCCGCCCGAGAATTCCGCGCCCCCGCCGACTCCGGGCCGCGATTGAGTAAGCATCCCCGGGCCATGGAGATCAGTCGTCCAGCACGAAGATTGGCTTGCTGCCAGCCTTGGGTGACGCGAGTATGTCTGGCATCTCAGCCCAGGAGTATGTCCCGCTGGTGACGACTTCGGGATGCAACACCCCAGCGGCGACTGCGTCGAGCGTAGGCGTCATGTTGGGCCGAGCGTGCCCTTTGCCGTTATGGAAATGGACGCCGCGCAGATAGAGATTGAGCAACGGCAGTGCGACGTCCTCAAAGTAGATGCCAACGCTATTGACGTAGCCCTCAGGCATCACCGACAGCAGCGCCTTGCGCAGGCGTTCGGGATCAGCAGAGGCATCCACCGCAAGATGAAAGTCTTTCTCGCGCTTGCCATTGATGTCGCGGACTTCGGCCCCCAGCTGCGCTGCAACAGCCATCCGGCCAGGATCGTCGTCGTAGTAGACAGTGCGCGCCTGAGCGCAGTGCACAGCGACATCGACGCAGTAAAGACCGATCGAACGCGTGCCGCCGAAGATGGCGATCTCCGGATCATCGATCCCCGCGACGGTCGGCATGACGGACTCCCAGCCGAGCGCGAGGTTGTCGCCGATGGACGCAAGGTGCACCGGGTCAACGCCTGCAGGTAGTTGGGCGAGGTTGAAATCGGCGTAGGGAACGCGGATCAATTCGGAGAATGTGCCACCCCAGAATCCGTTTACGGGAAGGCCGTATTGCGCCTCGCCGTGCAGCAGGCAACGCGCCGTGTGGCCAAGTCGACATTGCACGCAGGTCCCGCACGCGATGTGCCAGGCGACCCCGACAACGTCACCGACCGCGACGCTTCCACATTCCGGCCCGACCTCAACCACGGTGCCGACACACTCATGGCCCAGCGGAAACGGCCCGAGGCCGGAGAACGGAGTGCGACCGGCAATGACGACATGATCGAGGTCGCATGTCGTAGCGGCCAAGGGACGCACCAATGCGTCCGCCGCATCAACGATCTTGGGTTCATCGACTTCATCAAATCGAAGCTGACGGGGACCAACGAACATCAAACTGCGCATACCCACTCCTTATAACACTCGTTATAGATCGAGGACGTTAGACTATGACGGTCGTTATAGCAAGGGAGGTCGGCGATGCCGGAGGACTCAGCGGCGTCCCGCCAGCGGATGGTGATCGGCGCAGCCGACATGATCCGCAGGCGTGGACTCAACGCCACCAGCGTGCGCGAGCTGGCCAAGCACGCCGACGCCCCCCTGGGCTCGACCTATCACTACTTTCCGGGCGGCAAGTACGACTTGGCGACCGAAGCGGTGCGGTGGGCCGACGACATCACCGCCCGGATGCTCACCCAAGAATTGAAGGCAGGCCCCCTGGCCGGCCTGAAAGCCTTCCTGGCCATGTGGCGAAAAGTGGTCCTCGACAGTGACTTCCACGCAGGATGTCCGGTCTTGTCGGTGTCGGTAGAAGACCTCCCCGACAAGCACGGTCGCCCTCGCGAAGCTGCCAGTGCGGCCTTTCTCAATTGGACCCGCATCCTGGGTGACTCGCTGCGCGAGCACGGCGTGAAGTCAGCAGACGCCGAACGCCTCGCGATCCTCATCGTTGCAGCCGTGGAGGGCACCGTCGCCATGTGTCGGGCTCATCGAAGCATCGAACCACTAGACCAAGTCGCCGAAGAGTTAAGCCGGCTCATTGAAGACGCTGTTGCGCTTGGGCGTACGGACGGCCACTGACCGTCGTTGCCGCCGCACCCGACAGAAGAAACCCGAACCTGGGATAGCCACTGCGACTGCCGCCGTACCGGATTAGCTGCAGAACTGTAACGGCCGGCAAACAGTTCTGTTGTGCTGACCAAGATTGGTGATAAGCGCTTGACCACCCGTGCTACTAATGCTGCGTGACCGACCTGCACCGACCGTCACCGCAGTTGCCCGATTGGGGCGCTGCCGGCACGGAACGGCGTTCGCATCGGCGGCCGAATCAGGCCGGTGCCCACCGGATCGGAAACGAGGCGGGCCGCCGTCCCCGTCGGTATTACCCGATCTCCGAAATCCTGCATATTCCGGATGCGCCCGCGCCGCGGAAGCCCGCACCGGCCTCCGGCTGGCGCAAACTGGTATACGCGGCCTCCTTCCACGGCATCAACGCGGGGGAATCGCGAATTGAACAGCATTACCGTGTCCTTCGAGACCAGATCCGTCAGCGCATGCACAAACACCTGGTCATCGGCGTGGTCTCCGGTAAAGGCGGGGTCGGTAAGACCACGCTGACCACATGTATCGGCGGAATCTTCCGGGAATGCCGTTCAGACAACGTGGTGGCGATCGACGCCGCACCGGGCTTCGGGACATTGGCCGACCGGATCGATAGCGACGCACCTGACGGCTACACCGAGATCATCACCAAGAGTCCTATTGCGGGCTACACCGATATCCGAGAACATCTCGGCCACAACAACGTCGGTTTGGATGTGCTGTCGGGAAATCAGACATCCGATCAGCCTCGTCCACTGGTGCCGTCGATGCTGAACGAGGCGTTGGCCCGCCTGCGCCGTACGCACCAGATCGTCCTGATCGACACGTCGGACAATCTGGACCATCCGGTGATGAAGACGGTATTCAACTCCTGCGACGCTTTGATCTTTGTGTGCGGGCTGACCGGCGATACCTCCCTGCCGGTCGCCCGTTCCATCGATCTGCTGCGCTCCATGGACTACGACGAGCTGTTGGCGCGTTCGATGGTCATCCTCAACGACAGCCGGAACCACGCCACTGCGAATGCGCGACGCTACCTCACCGACCTGTTCACCGAAGCCGAGATCCCCGCCGAATACATGCCATACGATCCGCACCTTGCCCGCGGCGGAATCATCGACACCCAGAATGAGCTTCGTCCCCAGAGCCGGCTACGCCTGTTCGAAATCGCGGCGACACTGGCGGAAAAACATGGGCGCAAATCCGATCCGCTGAACTGACCGGGCGCGACGACCTGATCTGCACAAACTCTGTGGAGCTAAGGGGAATCGAACCCCTGACCTTCTCGATGCGAACGAGACGCGCTACCAACTGCGCTATAGCCCCTGACCGCTAGGAGATTACCAGCCCCTAGCCGGTGCCCTGAAACCGAGACCTATTGACCGGATGCGCGTGCCAGGTCGCCGCGCCAGCCGTACCGTTCGGCGCTGGAGGTGTATTCCAGGTGCTCGAACACCGGGTCCTCGTCGTCGATCTCCAGCACCGCCACACCCGGACGGCGCAGCCGTGACGGCACCACCTCGAACGCGTCGGTGTGCAGACTTTCGCGCTGCGTACGCGGCCGCTCGGAACGCCGTGCGCGGCGCGCCCGCACCTGCTGCTCGATTCGCGTCTGACGGCGCAGGTAGGCCAGATAAAGCACCGTCGCACCCGCGGCGCCGCCACAGATCCACCAGGCGGTGGGCGCCACGGTGAAGGCGGTGAGCGCCGAGAGCACCAAGACGACCGCCAGCGACATCAACACCCGCTTGCGGAACTCGTACTTACGCGCGCTGACCGCCGCAGCGGTGTCGATACGAGGCCGGCGACCGCGGGCCGACAGACCCGCCGCGCCCGCCCTGGTGGACTCCGCCGCAGGCTCCAGGCCGGAGCTGTCCTCGACGTATTCGTACTCGTAGCCGTCGGCTTCACCCTCGGCAGCCGGCTCCCCGTCGGCCTCCTCCTCGGCCTCGGCTTCCGCCTTGGCCGCCAGGGCGGCCTCCTCCGCAGCGCGAGCTTCCGCCTCAGCGGCGGCCTCGGCTTCGGCCTGGGCGCGCGCCTCCGCCTCCACCTCGGCGGCCAGACCCGCGTCCGACAGCGGCAATTCGTCGGAGTCGTCGGCGACGACGTCCACGTCCAAGTAGTCGAGTTCAGCCTGCTCGCCGACCTGCGGCTCGGCGGCGACGAACACCGCCGCCGCGGCGACGAACACCCGCGAACCACCCTCGGCGGGTTCGGCCCCGGACTCGTCGACATCATCGATGTCGGTGTCCTCGAGGTCGTCGGCGCTGTGCTGCCAGTCGGGGTCGCTGCGGTGGCCGGTTGCCGGGCCGCCGCGCTTGAGCAGCCGGGCACTGGAACCACTGGTCAAGACCCGGGTCGCCAGGGCGACGTCGCTGGTACGACGCACCGCGTCACGCTTGCTGACCAGCATCGGCACCAGTACGAACAGCCAGAGGACGACCAGTGAGATCCAGAGCAATGATTGCGGGATGCTGGGCATGGTTGGCCTGCTCCTTTCCGAGCCAAGGCTAGGTGTGAGAGCCACACGACCTCGGATGACGCGCCGAACCAATTACACAGTTGTAATTTACTCGCTGACCTCGTCAGTCACAACTACCACACGGGTAACATTCGCCCGAATATTCGTCAGACCCGGGAGGCCCGGCCGGACTGGATCAGCGCCGAGGTCACCGATCCGGCGACCTCCTCCGTCGTCATCGCCACCAGTAGGTGGTCACGCCACCCGCCGTCGACGTCCAGGTAGCGCTGCAACAGCCCTTCCTGACGAAAGCCGACCTTGGCCAACACCGCCCGGCTGGCCGCGTTCTCCGGCCGGACGGTGGCCTCCACCCGGTGCAGCCGTACCGGCCCGAAGCAGTGGTCCAACCCGAGGGCCACCGCCCCGGTGGCCACTCCTCCCCCGGCCACCGCGCTGGACACCCAATAGCCGATCCAGGCCGAGCGCAGCGCCCCGTGGGCGATGTTGCCCACCGTCAGCTGACCGCAGAATCGGCCGTCGAGCTCGATCACGTACGGCAGCATCCGCCCATAGCGGGCCTCGGTCCGCAGGCTCGAACACAGCGGCGGCCAGGAGGCACTACCGTGCCGGGTCACCCAGTCCACCTCCACGCTGGGCTCCCACTGCTCCAGGTAGGCGCGGTCGGCCAGCCGGATCCGGCTCCACGCCACGCCGTCCCGCATCCGCACCGGCCGCAGCCGGATCACCCCTGCCGGCACCCGCAGAGGCCCCAGCACACTCGGCCAGCCGGGATGCTCAACGGCTTTGAACGGCCACAGATTGACCAACATGGACCCGGGTTCAGCCCCGCTGCGCCAGGAAGGCGACATCCACCAACTCGCCGGCGGCGATCTGCTCGACCTCCTCGGGAACCACGACCAGGCAGTTCGCCTCGGCCAACGTGGCCAACAAGTGCGACGCAGTGCCGCCACCCGCCCCCAGCACCTGCACCAGGTACTCGCCGGTGTCTTCGTCGCGCATCAGCTGGCCGCGTAAGAATCCCTTCCGTCCGGGCATCGAAGCGATCGGCCCGAGGGTGCGCGCCTGCACCATCCGGCGCATTGGCTCACGCTTGCCCAGCGACAGCCGGATCAACGGGCGAATCATCACCTCGAACACCACTAGCGCGCTCACCGGGTTGGTGGGCAACAGAAACGTCGGCACACCCTCGGGGCCGAGCTGGCCGAACCCCTGCACCGAACCGGGGTGCATCGCGATCCGGGCGACCTCCATGTCACCGAGATCGGACAGCGCCGCGCGCACCTCATCGGCCGCAGCGCCCCCGACCCCACCGGCGATCACCACCACCTCGGCGCGATTGAGCTGTCCCTCGACGACCTCGCGCAGCTTCTTGGGGTCATGGCTGACGATGCCCACCCGGTTGACCTCAGCGCCCGCGTCACGACCGGCCGCGGCCAGCGCGTAGGAGTCGACGTCGTAGACCTGCCCGTTGCCGGGCGTGCGATTGACGTCGACCAGTTCGCCGCCCACCGCCATGACCGAGACGCGGGGGCGCGGGTGGACCAGTACGCGATCGCGCCCGACAGCGGCCAGCAGCCCCACCTGAGCCGCCCCGACCACCGTGCCGGCGCGCACCGCCACATCGCCGGGTTGCACGTCATCGCCGACCCGGCGCACATAGTCGCCCGGGCGGACGCCCCGCAACACCCGCACGCGGGAGTTCCCACCGTCGGTCCACCGCAGCGGAAGCACCGCATCGGCCAGCGTGGGCATCGGCGCCCCGGTCTGAATCCGGGTGGCCAACTTGGGTTGCAGCCGAGTGGGCGTGCGGGCGCCGGCTTCGATGACACCCAACACCGGCAGGGTGACGACGGTATCGGCGGCATCATCGCGTCCGGCCCCAGCAGAGCTCTCGCCGATCGCGTCGGCACCCAGGACATCAACGCTGCGCACCGCGTAACCGTCGATGGCGGCCTGGTCGAAGGCGGGCATCGGCCGCTCGGCGACCACTTCCTCCGCACACATCAAGCCCTGCGCCTCGGCGATCGCCACCCGGACCGGGCGGGGCGCTACCGCGGCAGCCGAAACCCGGGCCTGCTGCTCCTCAACCGAACGCACGGTGTGCCTTTCTCCGTTGCAGCCTCGGTCCGATTCTCCGCAGACGTCAGCTCAGTTCTCCGCCAAGCCCAGCCGCGCCACCAACCACCGGCGCAGATCTGGACCGTAGTCATCGCGGTCCAAGGCAAAGTCAACCGCAGCTTTGAGGTAGCCGCCCGGATTTCCCAGGTCGTGTCGCGACCCCCGGTGCACCACGACGTGTACGGGATGGCCCTCGGCGATCATCAGCGCGATGGCGTCGGTGAGTTGCACCTCGCCGCCGGCCCCGCGGTCGATGCGCCGCAACGCGTCGAACACGGCCCGGTCCAGCACGTAGCGGCCCGCCGCGGCATACATCGACGGTGCGTCTTGCGCCTTGGGCTTCTCGACCATCCCCTTGACTCGCATCACGTCCGGGTTGTCACCGTCGGGCAGCGGCTCGACGTCGAAGACGCCGTAGGCGCTGACCTCCTCGGGGCTGACCTCGATCGCGCACAGCACGGTGCCGCCCCGGCGGGCACGCACCGCCGACATGGTCTCCAACACCCCGGTGGGCAGCACCAGGTCGTCGGGCAGCAGGACCGCCACGGCATCCTCGTCGTCGGACAAGGTGGGCTCGACACAGCTGATGGCATGCCCCAGACCCAGCGGCTCGGCCTGCACCACCGACTCGACTTTGATCAACTGCGGGGCCCGGCGCACCTTGGCCAGCATCGCCTTCTTACCGCGAGCCTCCAGCGTGCCTTCCAGCACCAGGTCTTCGACGAAGTGCGCCACCACGCCGTCCTTGCCTTCGGAGGTGATGATCACCAACCGCTCGGCACCGGCCTCGGCCGCCTCGGCGGCGACCAACTCGATGCCGGGGGTGTCGACGACCGGCAACAGTTCTTTGGGCACGGTCTTGGTAGCGGGCAGGAAACGGGTGCCCAAACCTGCCGCGGGCACAATGGCGGTGCGCGGAATCGGGACCTTCGGCGTGGGCATTGCTCACACGATAACCGCAATCCACTTCGCCTCTTCGGCTGGCGGTGGGCGAGCCGTTGCTGACAGTCTGGTTGCCGTGACCGACGACGCGGTGGTGGCCGCCAAGTCCGCGTTGCGGGCGCGGCTGCTCGCCGACCGACGCGCGGTAACCCCCGCTGTGCACGAGGCCGAGGCCGCGGCGCTGGCCGAGCACCTGGAGCGCCTCGCGGGCGAGGCCACCACGGTCTGCGCCTATGCGCCGGTGGGCAGCGAGCCGGGCTCGACCGCGATGCTCGCGGGCTTGGCCCGTAGCGGCGCGCGCGTGTTGTTACCGGTGGTGCGCACCGAGGACGACGGCACCCCGATGGCGCTGCTGTGGGGCGAATACCGGCCCGAGCATCTCACCACCGCCCGGTTCGGACTGCTCGAACCACCGGAACCCTGGCTGGCCGCTGACGCGCTGGCCGAGGCGGACCTGATCGTGGTGCCGGCGGTGGCCGTCGACCGCTGGGGCGCGCGGCTGGGGCGCGGCGCCGGGTTCTACGACCGCTCGCTGCGGTGGCGCAGGCCGCAGGTTCCGCTGGTCGCGGTGGTTCGCGACGCGGAGCTTCTCGATGAACTGCCCGCGGAGCCCCACGACGTGCCGATGACCCACGCCGTGACGCCCGGGCTCGGTGTGGTGGCGCTGGGCTGACGTCGAGGTGGCCTGAGCACGAGTCCTGGAATGAGGAAGGCCACATGGTGGTTCTAGCACTTAGCACGGTAGAGTGCTAAGCCGATTGTTCGATCCACGGAGGTTCACGTGCCCACCTACAGCTATGCCTGCACAGAGTGCAGCAACCGCTTCGACGTGGTCCAGGCCTTCACCGACGACGCGCTGACCACCTGCGAGGAGTGCAACGGCCGGCTGCGCAAGATCTTCGGCAAGGTCGGCGTGGTCTTCAAGGGCAGCGGCTTCTACCGCAACGACAGCCGCGAAGCGGGTAAGTCGGGGAAGTCAACGTCCAACGGTTCCAGCAACGGCAGCAGCTCGGCCAGCTCTTCGGCCTCCAGCGACTCGGGCAGCAGTTCGGGCGAGAGCAGCACCAAATCGACCGACAGCGGCTCCACGTCCGGCGACAGCGCCAAGGCCAGCGCCTCCTCGTCGGCGTCTGCGAAGCCCGCGACCGCCTCGGCGTAGTTCGTTATCCACAGCCCGGCGCCCCGGCCGGCGATCCGTTGTGGGCCGGCCGCCTAGCGTGGCGCCATGGGCGACTCGCTCAACCCCACACTTGCCAGCCGGGTCTCGCTGGCACTGCGTCCGGACTGGACTCGCACCGTGCGCGCCCGGCGAATCACCGCCGGCGCTCTGGTGGTGTTGGCCGGCGTCACGGCGATGCGCTCCAACCCGCAGGGTGAACAGCTCGACGTCGTAGTGGCACGCCGCGACATCGCGCCGGGCACCGCCTTGACCATCGACGACCTTTCCCTCGAAAGCCGTTCGGCTCGAACGGTTCCCGACGGTGCTGCCACTGATGTGGCCGAGGCGGCAAAGATGACGCCAGCCGGTCCGGTCCGCCGCGGCGAGATACTCACCGATGTACGCATGCTGGGCCGCCGGCTCACCGAGGCGGCCGCCGGACCCGATGCCCGCATCGTGGGGGTGCATCCGGCCGACGCCGCGCTGATCGATCTGGTGCGCCCCGGCGACGTGGTCGACGTCGTGACGGCCGCCCCCGAGGATGTCGCCGGCCCGCCAGGTGCCGCTCGGGTGCTCGCCAGCGGCGGGATCGTGGTCTCGGTGTCGGGCAAGCACAATCAGGATGACCGGGTGGTACTGGTGGCGTTGCCGGCCACCGCGGCGGTGGCGGTGGCCGGCGCCACGCTCGGTCAGGCTGTCACGCTCACCCTGCGCTGATCCCCGCTATGCGGCGGTGGCGGGCTGGACGCTGGCGCAGAACTTGCACTTGTTGGCATCGGCGGCGATTTCGGACTTGCACTCCGGGCAGGTCTTGGTCGGTGCCGGGTCGCCGAACACGGTGGTCCCGCGGCGCTTCTGGATGTGCTTGTAGGGCAACACGATCAGGAAGTAGATCGTGGCCATGAACACCACGAAGTAGATGATCGCGGAGATGAATGCACCGAGGTCGATGAACGTCGCCTCGTTGCCCTCCGCCCCCAATTGGTAACCCAGCCCCAGCCCGGACGTGTCGGGCTGCGCGGCCGAGACCAGCGGGTTGATCACGCTGTCGGTGAAGGCCTTGACCAGGTTGGAAAACGCCAGCGCCACCACCAGACCGATGGCGACCGTGATGACGTCGTCGCGCATCAGGAAATTTTTGAACCCCTTGAGCACCGCAACTCCCCTTCCGTACAGATGCACTGCGAAGCGGCGCCACGCCGCCTACGGCGAACCGTAATAGCCGCCGTGGAGTCCATACGGGCGATTTCGCGAAGTCGAACCTCAACCGTGATGCGGCGGGATGTTGTCCCGCAACCAGCGCTCGCGTTCTTCAGCCTCTCGAGCGTCGTCGGGATCGCGTTCGTCCGACGACGACTGGTGCTCTTCGAGTCCGGGCATGGCCGCCTAGATCTCCAGACTGGACAATTGGCCGATGATCGCCGCGGCCAGCGGGTTCAGCGTCGCCATCCCGTCGCGGACCGCCGCCCGGGACCCAGCCAGGTTGACCACCAGGGTGCTGCCTGAGACGCCGGCCAGACCACGCGAGAGCCCCGCGTCGGCAATGCCGGCGGACAGCCCCGAGGCCCGCAGCGCCTCGGCGATGCCGAGGATCTCGCGGTCCAGCAGCTCGCGGGTGGCCTCGGGGGTGACGTCGCGCGGGGTCACCCCGGTCCCACCCACCGAAACGACCAGGTCGACCCCGCCGATCACCGCCGTGTTCAGCGCGTTGCGGATCTCTACCTGGTCTGCGGCGACGGCGACTACACCGTCGACCATGAATCCGCCTTCGGCCAGCAACTCGGTGACCAACGGGCCACTTTGGTCCTCATCGCCGTGGGCGGTGCGGTCGTCAACAACGACGACGAGGGCGCGGCCGGCGAGTTCTCGGGACTGCTCCATGGGTGCAACCGTATATCCGGTTACCGCCGGCGTTTCAGCGAGGCTCGACGAAGGAGAGCCGAAGCTGGGACCGCCGCATGAACCGAGCGGACCCAGCAACCCGTCACTGCTGCGCTTTACCCAGCGTGACCTGCGCGGTCTTGGATGCTCCGCCGGCGTCTAGGTAGGTCAGCGTCACCTGGTCGCCGGGCGCCTTGGAGCGCACCGCGGCCACCAGCGCGTCGGCACTGCCGATGGGGCGCTTGTCGAAGGCCGTAACGGTCGCGCCCTCGGGCAGACCGGCCTTGGCGGCTGCCTCCCCAGGCACCACCTCGACCACCTTGGCGCCGTGCAGGCTGCGCTCGCTGGTGACGCGTACCCCCAGCGAGGCGTGCGACGCCGTGTGGTCCGGCGAGTTGATGAGTTCATCGGCGATCCGCTTGGCCTGATCCACCGGGATCGCGAAGCCGAGGCCGATCGAACCGCTCTGCGCTTCGGCCGAATCGCCGCCCATGGTGGCGATCGCGGAGTTGATGCCGACCAGGTCGCCGTTCATGTTGACCAACGCACCGCCCGAATTACCGGGATTGATGGCGGCATCGGTCTGGATCGCGTCGAGCACCGTGTTCTGGTTGCCCGACTCACCACTGGTGGAGACGGGCCGGTTGAGAGCGCTGACGATCCCGGTCGTCACGGTGCCTTCCAGGCCGAGCGGCGACCCGACCGCCACCACGTTCTGGCCCACCCGCAGATCCGCTGAGGACCCGATCGTGATCGGGGTCAGGTCCGAGACGCCCTGCGCACGCACCACGGCGATGTCGCTGGCTGGGTCCGTACCCACCACGGTGAACGGCGCGGTGCGGCCATCGGAGAAGGTCACCGTGGTCCTCGGGGCGCCCTTGGGAGCTCCGTCGGGCTTAGCGCCCGGGTCCAGCTTGGTGCTCGGGTCGGGCTTGGCGGCTGCGGCGGCCACCACGTGATTGTTGGTCAGGATCAGCCCGTCGGCCGACAGGATGATGCCCGAGCCCTCCTCGGACTGACGGCCCAGATCGGTCTCCAGCATGACGACGCTGGGCACCACCTTGGCCGCGACCTTCTCCACCGAGCCGTCCGGCAGATTGACCGCGGCCGGTACGCCCGGGGCCTGAATGCTCGGCAGGTGGCTTCCGGTGGCCACCGGCTTGTGATCGGAGTGCAGTGCCGACCCGACCACACCGCCCATCACACCGGACATCGCCGCGATTGCTACCGCCCCCAGCACCAGGCCGGTGCGGGACCGCCTCGGCTGTGCCCCGCCCGGGCCACGCCCACCGGGACCGCTCGGAACACCGGGGCGACCGTAGGTGGCGTCGTAGGCGGAGCGATAAGCGGACTGCTGCTGACTCTGGTGCGGGGCGTAACGCCAGTCGTAGGGCGGCGGGTACGCACCTTGCGGGGGCCGGCCCGGGTAACCGGACTGTCCGCGTTGGTCCGCCGCCGGTGCACCAGCCGGGTTGGACCGTTCCGGTTGCTGAGACGGCGGGACGTACCCGGGGTAATTCGTCATGTTTTTTGCCTACTCCTAGGGACACGACTGCGGCGACGTTGCCTCACCACCATGCCTACGTGGACTGAGAAGCGCCTGTGACTGCTCCGACGGGTATTTCCGCCGTTGTGGGACCGCCGGGTAGCACCATCCGGAACGATGTCCCGGGGGGATGCCCACCGGGGATGGTCTCGCCGATGGTGATCGCTCCGCCGTGTTTGAGCACCACCTGTTTGACGATCGCCAGCCCCAGCCCGGATCCAGGCATGGCACGCGCGGAATCCGACCGGTAGAAGCGCTCGAAGACCAATTCCCGTTGGCTCTCCGGTATTCCCGGTCCCTCGTCCGAGACGACCATCTCCATGTGCGTCGGGTCGAGCTGCCGCATCCGCAATCCGACGACCCCGCCCGACGGGCTCCACTTGGCCGCGTTGTCGAGCAGGTTGAGCACCGCACGGGACAGGCCCGCCGCGTCGCCGTACACGTGCCAGGGGAGCACCTGGATGTCGAACTCGATGTCGTTGCGGCGCCGCCGAACCCGCTCCATGCTGCGGTCCACGACCTCGGTGACGTCGACCTGCTCGTAGGCGACCTCACGCTGGTCGTCGCGGGTGAGGTCCACCAAATCGCCTACCAGCGTGGACAATTCTTCGATCTGACCGATTGCGTCGGCACGCAGTTCGGCCATCTCCTCCTCCGGCAACTGCGGGGCGCCCGGGGCCGCGGACGCCATCAGCAGCTCGACGTTGGTACGCAGCGATGTCAACGGCGTCTTCAGCTCGTGTCCGGCGTCGGCGACCAGTCGCGCCTGCCGCTCTCGCGACTCGGCCAGGGCCCGCAACATGGCGTTGAACGCCTCGGTGAGGCGGGCCAATTCGTCGCTGCCGTATACCGGGATCGGTCTCAGGTCATCGGTGCGCGCCACGCGTTCGGCCGCTTCGGTCAGCCGGCCCACCGGTCTCAGCCCGGTTCGGGTGACCATGCCGCCGGCCACCGCGGCCACCACGACACCCACCCCGCCGACGACCAGCAGCACCCACCGCAGCTTCATCGTCACCGCACGGGTGGGCGCCAAGCTCTTGGAGATCAGCAACGTGCTGCCATTGGGCAGATGCACAGCCAACACCCGCTGACCGGACGCGGTGCGGCGCGACAGGAACAGCTCGCCGCGGATGACGGCCTTCTCCTGCTGTCCGACCGGCAGCCGCTGCCCGGGCTGGTTGGCCGTATAGATCGACCGGCCCGGGTTGACCAGCATGGCGTTGACGTCGGAGTAGGCGGTGCCTTCGATCGCCTTGCGGGGATCGGCCGCCAGCGAACCACTGGCGATCAGCATCTCCGCGCGGCTCTGTAGCTGGTTGTCGATGTCGTTGTAGAGCGCAGCCGAGATCACGGCGTAGACGGCCACCGCCATCAACACCACCACCAATGCCACCATCGACATCGCCAGCAGCATCACCCGCCAGCGCAGCGACAGGGAAGTCCTCTTCGCCTCTTCATCCTGTCGACGGCGGAAGGATTGCATCAGGGAGGAGTCTCGCGGAGCACGTAGCCCACTCCGCGCACGGTGTAGATCAGCCGCGGCTCACCTTCGGCTTCAGTCTTGCGGCGCAGGTACCCGATGTAGACCTCCAGCGCGTTGCCCGAGGTGGGGAAGTCGAAACCCCAGACCTCCTCGAGGATGCGGCTGCGGGTCAGCACCCGGCGCGGGTTGGCGATCAACATCTCCAACAGGGCGAACTCGGTGCGGGTCAGGCTGATCTGCCGGTCCCCGCGGGTAACCTCGCGGGTCACCGGGTCCAGCGTCAGGTCTTCGAACGACATCGCGACCGATTCGGACAGGTCCTCGGCGGTGGTCCGGCGCAGCAGCGCCCGCATCCGCGCCAGCAGTTCCTCCAGGGCGAACGGCTTCGGCAGGTAGTCGTCCGCACCGGCATCGAGGCCGGCCACCCGCTCGGACACCGAGTCTCGGGCCGTCAGCACCAGGATCGGCAGGTCGTCACCGGTGCTACGCAGCTGGCGACAGACTTCCAGTCCGTCCAGCCGCGGCATCATGACGTCCAGGATCATCGCGTCCGGACGATCGCTGGTGATTGCCTCGAGCGCCTCGACGCCGTCAGTGGCCAGCGAGACCGAGTAACCATTGAACGACAGAGACCTGCGCAACGACTCGCGCACAGCGCGATCGTCATCAACAACCAGTACCCGGGTAGCCATGGGTGCTATCCAATCATCCGAAAGGCGATCTGGAGGGTCAGGAGCCGGTCGTGTCGGAGCCTATTTAGCGGCGATCGAGGTCGATGAGGCCCAGGCGTGCGGCTTTGAGGAGGCGACGCGGCACCTTGTGCGCACGGCCGGCGACCGTCACGTTGACCAGGCCGGTTGCCTCAGCCTTCCACTGCGCGCGGCGACTACGAGTGTTCGCACGCGACATCCTGCGTTTCGGCACGGCCATGGTCGAGCCTCTCCTGTTGTTGGCATAGAGCCGCTCGATACCAGCGGCGGGACTATCCGAAAGGATAGCCGGTGACCAGCGTCGGCTCCAAAATAGCGGACCCGGCGGTTCAGCGAGGCTCGACGAAGGAGAGCCGAAACTGGGACCGCCGCGTGAGCCGAGCGGTTCAGCGAGGCTCGACGAAGGAGAGCCGAAACTGGGACCGCCGCGTGAGCCGAGCGGTTCAGCGAGGCTCGACGACGGGCCCGGTGCGGCTCGCCGCACCTTGACGCGACACCGGCGGTACCGGCTAACCTACCGGTTGGTTGAGGGATGGGATGTGGGGATGACACCAGCCGTTCGCATCGGTAACTGCTCGGGCTTCTACGGCGACCGCCACGCCGCGATGCACGAGATGCTGACCGGCGGTGAACTGGACTACCTCACCGGTGACTACCTGGCCGAACTGACCATGCTGATCCTGGGTCGCGACCGGATGAAGAACCCGGAGCGCGGGTACGCCAAGACCTTCCTGACCCAGCTCGAACAGTGCCTCGGACTGGCCGTCGACCAGGGCGTCCGCATCGTGGCCAACGCCGGCGGGCTCAACCCGGCGGGCCTGGCCGACGCCGTGCGCGAGCTGGCGCAACGCCTGGGCGTTCCGGCCCGCGTCGCCCACGTCGAGGGCGACGACCTGCTGCCGCGCGCCGCCGAGCTGGGATTGGGCAGCCCGCTGACGGCCAACGCCTACCTGGGTGCCTGGGGCGTCGCCGAATGCCTGGCCGGCGGAGCCGACGTGGTGATCACCGGCCGTGTCACCGACGCATCGGTGATCGTGGGACCCGCCGCCGCACACTTCGGCTGGTCACGCACCGACTACGACCAGCTAGCCGGTGCCGTGGTGGCCGGCCACGTCATCGAATGCGGCATCCAGGCCAGCGGCGGCAACTACTCGTTCTTCACCGAGATACCCACCGAGAAGTTGCTGCACCCCGGATTCCCGCTCGCCGAGATCCACGCCGACGGGTCCTCGGTGATCACCAAGCATCCGGGCACCGGTGGACTGGTCAGCGTCGACACCGTCACCGCCCAACTGCTCTACGAAGTGACCGGCGCGCGCTACGCCAACCCCGACGTCACAGCGCGCATGGACAGCATCGAGCTGACCGCCGACGGACCGGACCGGGTACGCATCTCCGGCGTGACCGGCGAGGCACCACCGCCCACCTACAAGGTGTCGCTCAACAGCATCGGCGGATTCCGCAACTCGACCACCTTCGTGCTGACCGGCCTGGACATCGAGGCCAAAGCCGAGCTGGTCCGCACCCAGCTCGAAGCGGCCATGACCGTCCGGCCCGCTGAGCTGCAGTGGACGCTGTCGCGCACCGACCACCCCGATGCCGATACCGAGGAAACCGCCAGTGCCCTGCTGCACTGTGTGGTGCGCGATCCCGACCCGGCCAACGTGGGCCGCAAGTTCTCCGCTGCCGGCATCGAGCTGGCGCTGGCCAGCTATCCCGGGTTCTGCGTTACCGCCCCGCCCGGTGACGGCCAGGTCTACGGGGTGTTCACCCCCGGCTACGTCGATGCCACCCAGGTGCCGCACGTCGCCGTGCACGCCGACGGCACCCGGGTCGACATTGCCGCCGCCACCCAGACCCTGCAGCTCGCCCCGGCCGCCGAGCCGGAGCTGCCGGAGCCGTTGCCGGCCGGCCCGAACCGGCGGGCACCGCTGGGGACGATCGCCGGCGCCCGCAGTGGCGACAAGGGCGGCTCGGCCAATGTCGGAGTCTGGGTGCGCACCGAGGAGCAGTGGCGCTGGCTGGCCCACACCCTGACCGCCGAGAAGTTGCGCGAACTGCTGCCGGAGACCGCCACGTTGCCGGTGACGCGCCACCTGCTGCCGAAACTGCGCGCGGTGAACTTCGTCATCGAGGGCATCCTCGGGCAGGGCGTGGCCTACCAGGCCCGATTCGACCCGCAGGCCAAGGGGCTGGGCGAATGGCTGCGCAGTCGCCATCTCGAGATACCCGAGCAGCTGTTGCCAGGAGGGGGACTGTGAGTATCTGGACCACCACCGAGCGCCTAGCGCTCCGCAAGACGGTTCGGGGATTCGTCGAACGCGAGATCCTGCCGAACGTCGACGAGTGGGAACGCACCGGCGACCTGCCGCGCGAACTGCACCGCAAGGCCGCCGATGTCGGCCTGTTGGGCGCGGGCTTCCCCGAGGAGGTGGGCGGCAGCGGCGGCGACGGCGCCGATGCGCTGATCGTCTGCGAGGAGATGCACCAGGCCGGGGCACCAGGCGGGGTGTTCGCCTCCCTGTTCACCTGCGGTATCGCGGTGCCGCACATGATCGCATCCGGCGATGCTCGGCTGATCGATGAGTTCGTCCGCCCCACGCTGGCCGGCGCGAAGATCGGTTCGCTGGCCATCACCGAGCCCGGTGGCGGCTCCGATGTCGGGCACCTGCGGACCACGGCACGCCTCGACGGCGACCACTACGTGGTCAACGGCTCCAAGACCTTCATCACCTCCGCGGTCCGCGGCGACTATGTCGTCACCGCGGTGCGCACCGGCGGGCCGGGAGCGGCCGGGGTGTCGCTGCTGGTGGTCGAGAAGGGCACGCCTGGCTTCGAGGTGTCACGAAAGCTGGAGAAGATGGGCTGGCGGTCCTCCGACACCGCCGAACTGTCCTACGTCGACGCCCGGGTGCCGGCAGCCAACCTGGTCGGTGCCGAGAACACCGGTTTCGCCCAAATCGCCGGGGCGTTCGTCTCCGAGCGGGTCGGGCTGGCCGCGCAGGCGTACTCCAGCGCGCAACGCTGCCTGGACCTGACCGTGGCGTGGTGCCGGGACCGCGAAACGTTCGGCCGGCCGCTGATCTCACGGCAGGCGGTACAGAACACGCTGGCCGAGATGGCCCGGCGCATCGACGTGGCCCGGGTCTACACCCGCCACGTGGTCGAGCGTCAGCTGGCCGGCGAATCCTTCCTGATCTCGGAGGTGTGTTTCGCCAAGAACACCGCGGTCGAGGCCGGTGAATGGGTGGCCAACCAGGCGGTGCAGCTGTTCGGCGGGATGGGCTACATGGCCGAGTCCGAGGTGGAGCGCCAGTATCGGGATATGCGCATCATCGGTATCGGCGGCGGAACCACCGAGATCCTGACCTCCCTGGCCGCCAAGACGCTTGGATACCAATCATGATTACTCCCCCTCTCCCCCGTAAGCGGGAGGTACCCCCACCGCATCGCTGCGCAGGCTCCGCTCTGAATCGTCGGGGGTGGCTATGACCACCCTCAAGTCCACCCTGGACCCCAAGTCCCCCGCCTACACCGAGGCGGCGTCGGCGCTGAACGACAAGCTTGCGGAGATCGACGCCGAGCACGCCAAGGCGCTCGCCGGCGGCGGACCCAAGTACGTCGAGCGCCACCACGCCCGCGGCAAACTCACCCCCCGGGAGCGGATCGAGGCTCTGATCGATGCCGACTCACCCTTTTTGGAGTTGTGCCCGCTGGCCGCCTGGGGCAGTGCGTTCCACGTCGGGGCCAGCGTGGTCACCGGAATCGGCGCCGTCGAAGGCGTGGAGTGCATGATCATCGCCAATGACCCGACCATCAAAGGCGGCACGTCCAACCCGTGGACGCTGCGCAAGATCCTGCGCGCCAACAAGATCGCTTTGGAGAACCGGCTTCCGGTGATCTCACTGGTGGAATCCGGCGGAGCGGACCTGCCCACCCAGAAGGAAGTCTTCATCCCCGGCGGCCAGATGTTCCGCGACCTGACTCGCCTGTCAGCCGCCGGCATTCCGACCATCGCGCTGGTCTTCGGAAACTCCACCGCCGGTGGGGCCTACGTGCCGGGCATGTCCGACCACGTGGTCATGATCAGGGAACGCTCCAAGGTGTTCTTGGCCGGGCCGCCGCTGGTGAAGATGGCCACCGGCGAAGAGTCCGACGACGAGTCGCTCGGTGGCGCCGAGATGCACTCGCGCACCTCGGGGCTGGGCGATTACCTCGCCAATGACGAGCTTGACGCGGTGCGGATCGGCCGGCGGATCGTGGCCCGGCTGAACTGGACCAAGAAGGGTCCCAAGCCCAAGCCGGTGACCGAGCCGCTGTTCGACTCCGAAGAGCTGATCGGCATTGTGCCCGCAGACCTGCGCATCCCGTTCGACCCGCGAGAGGTGATCGCCCGGATCGTCGACGGTTCCGATTTCGACGAGTTCAAGCCGCTCTACGGTTCGTCGTTGGTGACCGGCTGGGCACGGCTGCACGGTTATCCGATCGGCATCCTGGCCAACGCGCGAGGCGTGCTGTTCAGCGAGGAATCGCAGAAGGCCACCCAGTTCATCCAGTTGGCCAACCGCTCCGACACCCCGTTGTTGTTCCTGCACAACACCACCGGCTACATGGTGGGCAAGGACTACGAAGAGGGCGGGATGATCAAGCACGGCTCGATGATGATCAATGCCGTGTCCAACTCCAAGGTGCCGCACATCTCCCTGCTGCTGGGCGCCTCCTACGGCGCCGGGCACTACGGCATGTGCGGGCGCGCCTACGATCCCCGCTTTCTGTTCGCCTGGCCGTCGGCCAAGTCCTCGGTGATGGGCGGGGCGCAGCTCGCGGGCGTGCTGTCGATCGTGAACCGGGCAGCTACCGAGGCCCGCGGCCAGCAGGTCGACGAGCAGGCCGACGCCGCCATGCGCGCCATGGTCGAAGGACAGATCGAAGCCGAGTCGCTGCCGATGGTGTTGTCGGGGATGCTCTATGACGACGGTGTGATCGACCCGCGCGACACACGCACCGTGTTGGGAATGTGTTTGTCCGCCATAGCCAGTGGCCCGATCGAGGGGACGTCGAACTTCGGCGTCTTCCGGATGTGAGGACTCGCATGATCAGCACTGTTCTGGTGGCCAATCGCGGCGAGATCGCCCGACGGGTCTTCGCCACCTGCCGTCGCCTGGGCCTGGGCACGGTCGCGGTCTACACCGACCCCGATGCGGGTATGCCGCACGTGGCCGAAGCCGACGCGAAGGTGCGCCTGCCGGAGACCACCAGCTACCTGTCCGCCGAGGCGATCATCGCCGCGGCCCAGGCCGCCGGCGCCGACGCCATCCACCCCGGCTACGGATTCCTTTCCGAGAACGCCGACTTCGCCGCTGCAGTGCAGTCCGCCGGTCTGACCTGGATCGGGCCGCCGGTGGCCGCGGTGACCTCGATGGGCTCAAAGATCGAGTCGAAGAAGCTGATGGCCGCCGCGGGCGTGCCGGTTCTCGACGAACTCGACCCGGCAACCGTCACCCAAGCGCAGCTTCCCGTGCTGGTGAAGGCCTCCGCGGGCGGCGGCGGCCGCGGTATGCGGGTGGTCAGCGAATTGTCTTCCCTGGCAGGAGAAGTGGAAGCAGCCCAGCGCGAGGCTGCGTCGGCGTTTGGTGACCCGACGGTGTTCTGCGAGCGCTATCTGCCGACCGGGCATCACATCGAGGTGCAGGTGATGGCCGATCAGCACGGCACGGTGTGGGCGGTCGGCGAGCGGGAGTGCTCGATTCAGCGCCGCCACCAGAAGGTCATCGAAGAGGCGCCGTCGCCGTTGGTGGAACGCACCCCCGGGATGCGCGCCAAACTCTTCGAGGCCGCCCGGCTGGCGGCCGGCGCGATCGGCTACACCGGCGCGGGCACCGTGGAGTTCCTGGCCGACGAGAGCGGTGAGTTCTACTTCCTGGAGATGAACACCCGGCTGCAGGTCGAGCATCCGGTCACCGAGGAGACCACCGGTGTCGACCTGGTCGAACTGCAGATCGCGGTGGCCGACGGCGCTCGACTCGACGCTGAACCTCCTGCTGCGCAGGGACATTCGATCGAGGTCCGCCTCTACGCCGAAGACCCGGCCCACGGCTGGCAGCCGCAGGCCGGGCCGGTGCACGCCCTCGACGTTCCTGCCGTGGCGGCACAGTTCGAGACACTGGCCCGACGCACCGGCGTCCGGCTGGACTCCGGCATCGTGAGCGGGTCGACGGTGTCCATCCACTACGACCCGATGCTGGCCAAGGTGATCAGCTACGCACCCACGCGCCGGCAGGCGGCCACCGTGTTGGCCGGAGCGTTGGCGCGAACTCGGCTGCACGGCCTGCGCACCAACCGTGACCTGCTGGTCAACGTACTGCGCCATCCGGCCTTCCTGGACGGCGCGACCGACACGGCGTTCTTCGACACCCACGGACTGGCGGAACTGTCGGCGCCGCTGGCCGACGCCGCCACCGTGCAGACCAGCGCGCTCGCGGCCGCGCTGGCCGACGCGGCGCACAATCGGGCCACCGCGCAGGTATACGGCTCCATTCCCGGCGGTTGGCGCAACCTGGCCTCGGGTTTCCAGTCCAAGGGCTATCTCGACGACGCCGGGATCGAGCATCGCATCGAATACCGTTTCACCCGAACGGGGCTGATCGTCAACGGCAGCGAAGTCACCCTGATTTCGTCGACTCCGGGTGAAGTGGTGCTGGCCGATGCGGCCGGCGTCGCCCGGACATTCACCGTCGCCCGGTACGGCTCGGATGTCTACGTCGACTCCCCCGCCGGCGGGGTCCACCTGGTGGCGGTGCCCCGATTCGGAGATCCGGAGTCGGCGGTGGCGCAGGGATCGCTGCTGGCGCCCATGCCCGGCAACGTGATCCGGCTGGGTGCAGCCGTCGGCGACCAGGTGACCGCCGGCCAGCCACTGATCTGGCTGGAAGCCATGAAGATGGAACACACCATCAGCGCGCCGTCCGACGGCGTGCTCGTCCAACTCGACATCAAGCCGGGCGACCAAGTAGAGGTCGGCGCCGTGCTGGCCCGTGTCGAAGCGCCCGAATCACCATCGCAAGTACAAGGAGATCAGCAATGAGCGACACCAGCTTCATCGAAAGCGACGAACGGCGCGCACTGCGCGAGTCGGTTGCAGCGATGGCCCGCAACTACGGCCAGGACTACTACCTGGAGAAGGCCCGCGCCGGCGAGCACACCGACGAACTGTGGAACGAGGCAGGCAAACTCGGCTTCATCGGCGTCAACCTTCCCGAGGAGTACGGCGGCGGCGGCGCCGGCATGTACGAGCTGTCGCTGGTCATGGAAGAGATGTCGGCCAACGGCTGCGCGTTGCTGATGATGGTCGTCTCGCCGGCCATCAACGGCACCATCATCTCCAAGTTCGGCACCGACGAGCAGAAGAAGCGCTGGATCCCCGGTATCGCCGACGGCTCGCTGACCATGGCGTTCGCCATCACCGAGCCGGACGCCGGGTCGAACTCGCACAAGATCACCACCACCGCGCGCCGCGACGGATCCGACTGGATCCTCAAGGGCCAGAAGACCTTCATCTCCGGTGTCGACCAGGCGCAGGCGGTGCTGGTGGTGGGTCGCAGCGAAGACGCCAAGACCGGCAACCTGCGGCCGGCGCTGTTCGTGGTGCCCACCGACACCCCGGGGTTGAGTTGGACGCCGATCGAGATGGAGCTGATCAGCCCGGAGCGTCAGTTCCAGGTGTTCCTCGACGATGTTCGGCTGCCGGCCGATGCGCTGGTGGGCTCGGAGGACGCCGCGATCGCGCAGCTGTTCGCCGGACTGAACCCGGAGCGCATCATGGGCGCGGCCAGCGCAGTCGGTATGGGCCGCTTCGCGATCGGCAAGGCCGTCGACTACGTCACCACCCGCCAGGTGTGGAAGACCCCGATCGGCGCGCACCAGGGCCTGTCGCACCCGCTGGCGGCGAACCACATCGAGATCCAGTTGGCCAAGCTGATGATGCAGAAGGCCGCGACGCTGTATGACGCCGGTGATGACTTCGGCGCTGCCGAGGCGGCCAACATGGCCAAGTACGCCGCCGGCGAGGCATCGACCCGCGCGGTCGATCAGGCCGTGCAGTCCCTCGGCGGCAATGGCCTGACCAAGGAGTACGGCATCGCCGCAGCGGTCACCGCGTCCCGGCTGGCGCGGATCGCGCCGGTGAGCCGGGAGATGATCCTCAACTTCGTCGCGCAGACGTCGCTGGGCCTGCCCCGGTCGTACTGATGGACACGCTGGTCACCTACACCGGGCCGGAGCACACCGGCGACGGCTCGGCCCGGCTGACGCTGGACTCGCCGCACAACCGCAACGCGCTGTCGTCGAAGCTGGTCGCTCAGCTGCACGCCGGGCTGCGCGACGCGGCGGCTGACCCCGACGTGCGGGTGGTGGTGTTGAGCCACACCGGCAATACGTTTTGCGCCGGCGCGGACCTCAGTGAAGCCTCCGGCGAGCCCGGAGATTCACCCGGCGACCTGGCCGCCGACCGTGCCCGCGAGCTGGCGGCTCTGCTGCGCGCGATCGTCGAGTCACCGCGCCCGGTAATCGCAGCGGTGGACGGCCACGTGCGGGCCGGCGGCATGGGGCTGGTCGGCGCCTGCGACCTCGCGGTCGCGGGACCGGCCAGCACCTTCGCCCTGACCGAGGCCCGCATCGGAGTGGCGCCGTCGATAATTTCGCTGACGCTGCTGCCCAAGCTCTCCCCGAGGGCCGCGGCCCGTTACTACCTGACCGGCGAGAAGTTCGGCGCCGCCGAAGCCGCGGCGATCGGCCTGATAACTCTGGCGGCCGAGGATGTCGGGGCCACCGTTGCGGACCTGGTCGCCAACCTGCGCCTGGGGTCCCCGCAGGGGTTGGCGGCGTCCAAGGCCCTGACCACCGCGGCGGTGCTGGCCGGGTTCGACCGGGATGCCGAGCCGCTCAGTGTCGCGTCGGCGCGGATGTTCGTCTCCGACGAGGCCCGGGAGGGAATGCTCGCTTTCCTGCAAAAGCGTCCACCCAGCTGGGCCGGATAGGCACTTTGGCCAACCCAGCTTGCGGCAAACGCGGTTAGTCGTAGGCTTGGTATCCGATGAGGAACTCAAGCCGGCGTGGCCAAGACTCCAACGGCACCGAGTCGCGCGCCGCCGACACCGACCGGATCCAGTTGGCGCAGGTGCTGGGCGACGCCGTCGCGCAGGGGCAGTTGCCGATGAGCGAGTACGAGGCACGGCTCGCCAAGGCCTACGCCGCGCAGACCTACGACGAGCTCGACGGCCTGCGTGCCGACCTGCCGGGCTCCTCGGTGTGCCCGCACCGCGGTGGGGACTGCAAGCCCGCGCCGTCGACGTTGCTGCTGGCGATCATGAGTTCCTTCGAGCGGCGCGGTCGGTGGAACGTGCCCAAGCGGCTGACCACCTTCTCACTGTGGGGCGGCGGCGTCATCGACCTGCGTTACGCCGATTTCACCTCGCCGGACGTCGAGATCAACGCCTACTCCATCATGGGCGGGCAGACCATACTGCTGCCGCCGGAGGTCAACGTCGACATCCACGGTTACGGCGTGATGGGCGGCTTCGACCGGCAGGTCGAAGGCACCGGCACCCCCGGGGCACCCACGGTCAAGGTGCGTGGCTTCTCGTTGTGGGGCGGAGTCGGCATCCGGCGGAAGAACCGCAAACCTCGCGGCTGACACCGCGCGCAGCGGGCCGTCGCCATCCCGCCTAGCGGTGGTCGCAAGCGCGGCGAAGCCGGGCGCAGCGGGCCACCGCCATCCCGCCTAGCGGTGGTCGCAAGCGCGGCGAAGCCGCGCGCAGCGGGCCGTCGCCATCCCGCCTAGCTCCGAAACAGGGCCGGATCGTCGAGCTGGCCCAGTAGAGCGGTCAGCTGGTCCACCAGTTCCTCCGGCGCCAGTTTCACGTCACCGGCCAGCCAGGCACTGATTGTCTGGGCCACCCCGCCGACCATGAAGTGCGCCGCCGCCTTGATCCGATCGTTGCCCGGGACCCGTAAAACGTTCTGCACGTAGCGTCCGGACAACATCGCGAACAGCGCACTGGACTCGGCACGCTTGCGCACCAGCAACGCGTTGGTCAGCTGCGTGCTGAACAGAATCTGGCCGATGCGGACGTCCCCGGCGATGGCAGACACCAGGTGGGCCATGCCGGCCCGGGTCTGCTCGGCATAGGGCACCGCGGCCACCGCGGCCTGGGTGCTGGTCGCCAGGTCACCGACCACCCAGTCGAACACTGCGGCCACGAACTCGTCCTTGTCGGCAAAGCTCTCGTAGAAATACCGGGACGCCACACCGGCCCGATGGCAGATCCCTCGCACGGTCAACTCGATCAATTCACGGGCCCCCAGCAGGTCGAGCCCGGCCGCCAGCAGGCGTTCCCGGCGCTCGGCCAGCCGATCGGCTGCTTGCACACCTCGGTAGGGGCGCTCGGGAACGGCGGAAACCACGCTCACCATCTTGACACCGGGCCCACAGCTGGGCAATATCAGGAAACCGACGTTTCCAGTTACAGCGAGGTGCAGTAATGACAATCAGCGAGCCGGTTCCCCTGGTGGAGCGTGCGGTCAACGACTCACTGGATGCGCACCCCGCCCCGCGTCGGCGTTCCTGGCTGCCGCAGGTCAGCTGCAAAGACAACATGATGATGGGCGTGGCGTTGTTGGCCGGGCCCGCCAACGTGATCATGCAACTGGGCCGGCCCGGCGTCGGCTACGGCGTGATGGAGAGCAAAGTCGAAAGCGGCCGGGTGGACCTGCATCCGATAAAGCGAGCTCGCACCACGTTCACCTATCTGGTGGTTTCCACCCAGGGCAACGACGTGCAGAAGGCCGCCTTCCGCGAAGCGGTCAACAGTGCGCACCGACAGGTTCGATCCACCGCCGACAGCCCGGTGAAGTACAACGCATTCGACCGTGACCTGCAGCTGTGGGTCGGAGCCTGCCTCTACAAGGGCAACGTCGACATCCACCGCATCTTCCTCGGCGAGATGGACGACGAGCATGCCGACCGGCATTACCACAACGAGGGCAAGGCAATGGCCACCATGCTGCAGGTGCCCGAGGACATGTGGCCCGCCGACCGGGCGGCCTTCGACCAGTACTGGCAGGAGCAACTGGACAAGGTCCACATCGACGACGCTGTCCGCGAATACCTGAAACCGATCGCGGCGGCCCGGCTGCGGGGCCTGACCCTGCCCGGCCCGTTGCAGCGGGCGAATGAACGGCTGGCGCTACTCATCACCACCGGTTTCCTCCCGCAGCGCTTCCGCGACGAAATGCAACTGCCGTGGGACGCCGACAAGCAACGCCGGTTCGACCGGCTGATGGGCGCTCTTCGGGAAGTCAACAATGTGCTGCCGCAGTTCTTGCGCGGCTTCCCGTTCAACCTGATCCTGTGGGACCTCGACCGTCGTATCCGCGCCGGTCGCCCGCTGGTGTGACCGGGCCGCTGCCGTCAGGCGTTCTTGGTCAACACCCACCAAATGGTGGTTGACGAGCCGGCCAGTTTCCCGGCCAGGGTCTTCTGGTCGAAGGAATGGGTCAGCCTCCCGTCATCGATGGTCCATACCCACCTGTTGCCCTCGAGGTGAGCTTCCTTGTCCCAGCCGATGGCGGTGTCGCGAACGTTGAGACAGCCTGGGCCGCACGGCGCCAAGAACCAGGTATAGGCCGACCCGGCCCGGACTATTCCGGCGCCGTCGGTAACGGTCATGGTGTAGGAACCCAACAGCGGTCCCGGCTCGCTCGGGCTGAACATCTCGGCGGCGGTGCCGACCAGGGCCGCCGCGACGAAAACATCTTTGAAGCCCACAGCTGCCACTCCTTCCCTCTCGGCCTTGCCCGGATCCGCTAGGTCGAACCTAGGATTCGCCCCCACCGCGGCGAAACAGGGTTTTCCCTTGCTTCTGGCCGAAGCTCTGCGGGTGAATTGACGGTTCAGCCCCCGTCGGTAGGCTTTGACCTCGACACAAGCGGATGGAAGGTGGCAGGCGATGCACGTCGACCCCCATGTGTTGCGCACCGGAGCAAACGTGTCCGACGATGCCGGCGCGCACGCCAATGACGGTGCTCAGCGCCTCGACGTGGCCGGCGTGACCGCCAAGATGTTCGGCGATTTCGATGACGCTCACGGTTTCCAGGCGGCGCTCGGCAGCGCCAAAGACAGTCATCGCGATGCCCTGCACAGCCACCACCAGAACCTCACCGGCATCGCCGAGAACGTGCGCACCGCCGCCGCCGGCTTCACCGAGATGGACAACCACAACGCCCAACTGTTGCGAGACGTCGCCGGCCCCCGACAGTGAGTCGTCCCTCCCTGCAGCACCTGCATGTCGACGACCTCGTCGCGCAGGCTGGTGGTGATCCGTGGGCGATCGATGACAGTCTGCAGGCCGGCAGCCCCACCCAGATCAACTTCCTGGCCCAGTCCTTCCACTCTGCCGCCGGTTCGGCCACCGCCGCCGAAGACTCCTTCCGCACCGCCCAAGACCACTTCGCCCAGTACAACCGCGAAAACGGCGAGCAGCCCATCAACAACGGCGCCGAAGTCCAGCGCGTCAAAGACAGCCTGCACGCCACCAACGAGCAGCTCGGCCAGATCGCCGCTGACCTGGAGACCATCGCCGCCGCTCTGGCTCAGGCCCGCGCGACCTCGCGGGGCAACGTCAAGTCACTCAATGAGAACCTGCAGACCGCCGACTATCTGATCGGCCACTACCTCGACCTGGAGAGCCAGGGCCTGGATCGCGATGCCGATATCGAGGAGGTTCGCCGGGCAGCCAAGGCCGACACCGAGACGGCCCTGCACAACGAGACGTTCTTCCGCAATGACTACTCCAAGACGCTGAAACAGGCCCTGACCAACCTGCGGGTCAAGGACGGCTACGACCCGGACGTCGTGGTACGCAAGTTCGACGCCGACAGCGAGCCTGCAGCCGACGACGGCGTTCCGGGGACCGCCGGCTCAGCTGACGGCACGCCCAACGGCCAAGCCGGGCAGACACCGCCGGCAGGCGGTACCCCGACGGGAGCCGATGGTGGCACTGGCGGCGCCAACGGCCAAGCTCCCGGAACGCCGGACGGCAAGGCCGGCGACGGCGGCGCCGGGGCCACCCCGCCGTCGGTGCCACCGGGCACGCCCGTGATGGTCCCCGGGTCACTACCGCCGCCCACCCCACCCACCCAGATCAACGGCAAATT
>NZ_UWOA01000068.1:0-20608 GCF_900604305.1 Mycobacterium sp. P7213 | reverse complement strand
GCTGCGTTGGGTGGGACTCGACAACGTCGAGCACACCGGCGGTCCCCTGGTGGATTTCGACGGCGACGGACGGGTCAATGACCGGCTGCTGGATTCCGATGGTGACGGGCGGGCCGACCGGGTGCTGATCGGCAATGACGGGGGCGGCTTCGGCGCCGCCTACGTCGACACCGACGGTGACGGGCGGTGGAACGTCAAGCTCACCGACGCCGATGGTGACGGTGCCGCCGATGGCGCCACCGCGTTGTGAATTGCCGAGCACCGCGGGGTACCCGAGAACGGTGATTCCAGAAATACTGAACGCGGCGACAACTTCGCCCCGGGTATGCCGACTAACGGGGGGAGGGCAGCAATGAAGAAGATGCGGGTGGGCGCCCTTCTGGGGGCGCCGCTGGTGGCCGCTCCGACGTTGATCGGAGCGGCGAGCGGCGCGGCGACGGTCCCGGACACCGATCACCAGATCCTTCAGTACGGCCTGGCCGCCGAAGCCCTGGTCATGATTCCGGCGATGAACCAGGACTGGCTCGACCTGAGCAAGGAGCTGTACCTGGTGCCCAACGGATTCGCCCCCGACGGCACGGCGACGTTCCTTCAGGTGCCGGAGACCAACGACCTGAACGCGAGCATCAGCGGAGCCACCCAAATTCTGGTCGAGGCGATCGCGCAGCGGTGGAACGACGGCGAGTTCAGTTCCACAGACCCGCTCTACGTTTTCGGATATTCGCAAGCTGACGTCGCAGCCGGGCTGGCGGCAGAACAACTCCACGCGCAGTATCCCGACATGCCTTTGGATGCACTGCATTTCGTGTTGGTGGGCGACAGTGCCGCGGAGGGCGGATTCCTGAGCGGATTCATGCCGACGCTGCTGCAATGGATACCGGAGTCATGGCACGCCGACGTGATCAACATGGTCTATCAGTTCGCCGAGCTGATGCACGTCGACTCGGTCATCGGCTTGGTGACCCCGAGCGATTTGTACACGACGGACGTCTACTCGCTGTCCAGCGACGGGTTCGCGAACTGGGACAACGGCCAGCAGATGGCCGGCATGTTCAGCGACCACCTCGCATACCTGGGCCTGACGCCGACCGAGATCGCGGGTGCGACCGAGGACGTGATCGGCAACACGACCTACCACATGATCGACTCCGCCGACGTGAACATGTTCCAGGCGCTACTGAATTCGCTCGACATGATCATCGGCGGAGTACTCGCCTGGTTCTGAGCCGCGCGCTCAGCGCCCCCGGCGGAGCTGGTGCGGCCGGGTCTCGCTTCGCGCTGGCGCGCTCAGCGCCCCCGGCCGGGCGGTCCGGCGAAGGCTTGGGCGATCTCCAACCAGCGCTGCGCGTCGCCGCCGTGGGCCACGACGTCAAGGTCAGCCAGCGCACGCCGCTGCGTGACCAAAAAGCAGAAGTCCTCGGCGGTTGCGGTCACCCGCTGCTCGGCGTTCACCGGACCCCATGCCCACACACCGCCCCCGGGCGCGTGTAGTTCCACGTGAAACGGTTCGGCCGGCGGGGTCAGGTTGTGCACGGTAAACGCGAAGTCGCGGGTCCGCACACCCAAATGCGCGATCGACCGCAACCGTGCCGTGGGTCGGCGGCGCACCCCGAGTGCATCGGCCACGTCCAGGCCGTGCGCCCAGGTCTCCATCAGCCGAGCGGTGGCCATCGAAGCGGCGCCCATCGGCGGGCCGAACCAGGGCAGCTTGCGTCCGTCAGCCACACCGAGTAGCTCCTCGTGCAGCTGCGCGCGGGTGGAGCGCCACTCCGCCAGCAGCTCGGCCGGCGGCAGCCCGGCCAGCTCGGCGGCACCGGCGTCGACGAATCCGGCCGGATCCTTCATCGCCTCGGCGAGGGTGGCAGCAAAACCCGCCTCATCGACGATCGCGGTCAACGCCACCCGGTCGGTCCAGAGCAGATGCCCGATCTGATGAGCGATCGACCAGCCGGTCGCCGGTGTGGGCGTGCCCCACTGACTGTCGGCGAGCGCGGCTACCAGGGCGTCGAGCTCGTCGCTTTCGGCAATCAGATCCGCGACGATCGATTCAGTTTCGGCCATGTTCGTACTTTAAGCCCACCGGTTCGCGGCGCCGCCCGATGAACGCGTGACCGGCCAACCCGACCAGGTACAGCAGGGTGCCGGCCACGATCAGCGACGGCGCCTGCCCGTCGGGGGGAATCACCGCCGCGGCGCCGGCCACAGCGAGGAGGAACGACACCCAGAACAGCGAATCCTGTACCGCAAAGACGTGTCCGCGCAGGGCGTCGTCGACGTCGATCTGCATGGCGGTGTCGGCACAGAGCTTGACCACCTGCCCGGCGACTCCGAGCAGGAAGCCGCACAACACCAGAACCGGCAGGTACAGCCCGACGGCGGCCAGTTGGATGACCGCAGCCGCCGCCAGGGCGCCGTTGGTGGTGGCGTAGCGGCCCCAGCGGTGCACCGCCGGCGGGGTCAGCGCCGTGGCCAGAAATGACCCGGCCCCGGCCGAGGCGACGAACAACGCCGTGGTGCCCAGGCCAGACACCGTGTGTTCCCCGACGTGCCGGACCAGCACCAGCACCACCAACGTGTTGATGCCGAAGGCCATCCGGTGCGCGGCCAGTCCGGACAGGGTGGCGGCCACGGTGGGCCGGTCGCGCACCGTCCGGATGCCGTGCATCCAGCCCGTCGTCACCGCGTAGAGCACCGAGCCGTGGATTGCCCGCTTGGTGTCGTCGGGACCGAGCACGTGGGCTTCGAAGCGCAGCGAGAGCACCAGGGCGATGGCGACGGGGATGGCTACGGCCGCGATGATCGACGCCGCTCCGCGGTCGTCGGAACCGATCAGCCAACGCGGTAGCAGCATGAAGTTGGCGCCCAAGAAGGCGGCGACCGCACCGGTCGCGATCGCCACGGCATTCATCGTCACGACCTGCTCGCGCGGCACCACGTGTGGCAGCGCCGCGGACAGCCCGGAGGCGATGAACCGGGTGAATCCGTTGGCGATCAGTGCCGCGCACAGCACCGGCAGGTCACCGGCACCGACAGCCAGCAGCACGGCGATCCCGAGCACCAGCACCAGTCGGGCGAGGTTGGCCATCACCATCACCTGGCGGCGGTCCCAGCGGTCCAGCAGGGCGCCGGCGAACGGCCCCAGCACCGAATACGGCAAAAACAGCACGGCGAAAGCACCCGCGATCGCCCACGGCGAGGCGGCTCGGTCCGGGTTGAACAGCAACGCTCCGGCCAGTCCGGCTTGGAACAGGCCGTCGCCGAATTGGCTGGCGGCCCGCAGTTCCAGCAGTCTGCGGAACTCGGGCAGGCCGCGCGTCGACCGCCACAGTGACGCGGGTGCGCGGTTGTCCACCACAGAACCTCTTCCAGCCTCGGGCGGCGGCGCGGCACCGGCCCCAAACCAGCCTACAAATATCGCGGGCCGGCCGATGTTCGGCACAGCTCAACACGAATGACGGCGGCGGGTGCCATGATGGAAAAATGGCCCAACCCGAAGACCCCGAGGACTATGTCGCGCCCGCTGCGCATCGGGTACGGGCCGGCACGCTGCTGTTGGCCAACACCGATCTGCTCGAACCCACCTTTCGCCGCACCGTGATCTATGTGGTCGAGCACAACGACGGTGGAACCCTGGGCGTGGTGCTCAACCGGCCCAGTGAGACCGCTGTCTACAACGTGCTCCCGCAGTGGTCGGAGCTGGCCGCCAAACCCAAGACGATGTTCATCGGCGGGCCGGTGAAACGCGATGCCGCGCTGTGCGTCGGGCTGTTGCGGGTCGGCACCGAGCCACACGGGTTGCCCGGTCTGCGGCACATCGACGGCCGACTCGTGATGGTCGACCTCGATGCCGACCCCGAGACCATCGCGCCGCACGTCGAGGGTGTGCGAATCTTCGCCGGTTATGCCGGTTGGACCATCGGCCAGCTCGAGGGCGAGATCGAGCGCGATGACTGGATCGTGCTGTCGGCGCTGCCGTCAGATGTGATGGTCCCCCCGCGAGTCGACCTGTGGGGACGAGCGCTGCGCCGGCAGCCCTGGCCCACGGCGCTGTTGGCCACCCACCCGATCGACATCAGCCGCAACTGAGTCGGCGGCCGACGCCGACGGCGGCGTCTTACCCGCAGCCGCAGCCGCGGCCGCACCCGGGCGCCGGCTCCGGCGGCGCGGGCTCTCCGCAGCCGCAGCCGGCTCCGCAACCCGCCTCCTCGACGGGCGCACTGTCTCCGCAACAGCCCGACCCGCAACAGCCGACGTCGGCCGCCGCGTGGGCCTGAGCCGACAGGCGTGCCGCGTAGCGGGCGCCCTGCCAGGTCCCAGCGGCCAGCGTGGCGAGTGCCCCGGTGATCGAGATGATCAACGCCAGCAGCGCCATCGACGACGGGCCGGCCAGCACCAGCACACCGCCCGCACCCAGGATCACGCCGACGGCGATCTGGGCGGGCGCGACAGCCCGCAGTACCAGTTGTTCGGGGTCACCGGTGAGCGGGCGCACCAGCGTTCGGACTCCGAACACCAGCGACACCACCGCCGCAACCAGGCACAAGACACCCATGATCAGCATGGGTCCACCATACGAGCCGGGCGCTTATCCCGTGGTGCCCACCTGGTGGCGGATGACGCCGGATTCCACCGGAGGGCGGGGAACGTCGAGCGGCGGCGGCGCGGTGCCCACCTGGTGGCGCACCGTGCCCGATTGCACCGGACCGCTGGGGGCCGGGGGCGGCGGGTTCGTACCGGGACGCTCGACCCGGAATCCGTTGACGATTCCGTCGGTCGCCGGAGCCGTGCCGATCGCGCGACCGGCGCCGGTGGTCACGGTCAGCGACACCAGGTAGGCGGTGTCGTCTGTCGGCACGATCACGTGGCGCCGTGAGGTGTTCAGCGTCATGTCGGCGTCGCGGTAGGTCCCCTCGATGATCGACGAGGGAAACCCGTTGAAGTCGTCCAGGGAGGCGTTGGTGGTCTGCCAGGCCATCAGTGTCTGGCTGTCAATGAACCCGTGCGTGATCGCTTCCTTCGGGTCGAACTGCCCGTCCAGCCGGTAGACCACGACCTGGGCGTTGGGGGTGTAAAGCGACCCGCTGCGCCGGTCGGCGATCACGGCGAACGCGTCGGGGACGTTGGGGTCGGGCACGTGGGACCAGCCCGCCGGCATCGGCAAGGTGATGTTGAACGCGTTGAACCCGGCGGGCTGTTGCGGTTGCAACTGCACCTTCTTGGCCGCGAAGTAATCGCGCAGGGTGCCCGAGGTCGCCGGTACGAGGCCGCTCGGCGGCGCGATGGCAGTCGGGGCGCCTGGCACCACCGCGGGCGGCGGGGTCGCCGGCGCCGGAGCCATCGGGCGCGGCGCTGACGCGAGCGGCCCGGTCACCGGTGCCGCTGCCGGCTGGGCGGCGGGGCCGTAGGGATTCGGCTGTGCCGGGACCAGCGGATCAGCGGCCACGGCGGGGATACCGGCCAAGCCCGCCGCCATGACAGCGGCGCAGCCGAAGAGGAGTCGCCAGCGGTGCGCGGTGTTCGTCATCTCCAGGGTCCTTCCGGGGCGGGCCGGGCAGCGATGCCCTGGCCGTGAAATGACGGTAGCCACGCGCCAACAGCATCGCCAGGGCCGCAACCGACCTGGAACTAAGCCCTCACCGGGTCGCAATCCAACTGATACCAAGCTGTGGCGATCGGACCGAAAAACACCGCCGTTTACCCTGTTGAGGTGAACGAAGCCCCGACCACCCAGGGATCCAGCGACCAGGCACCCCGGCACCGCTACACCGCGACGCTGGCCGGGCGTATCGAAGACACCTGGCAGCACCACTGGGAGCAGGCAGGGACCTTCAACGTCGCCAACCCGGTCGGCTCGCTCGCACCGACGGACGGTTCAACAGTTCCCGCCGACAAGATGTTCGTCCAGGACATGTTCCCCTACCCGTCCGGCGACGGCCTGCACGTCGGGCACCCCCTCGGCTATATCGCCACCGACGTCTACGCCCGCTTCTTCCGGATGACCGGCCACAACGTGCTGCACGCCCTGGGCTTCGACGCCTTCGGCCTGCCCGCCGAGCAGTACGCGGTGCAGACCGGTACCCACCCGCGCATCCGTACCGAGGCCAACGTCGAGAACTTCCGTCGGCAATTGCGCCGCCTCGGCCTGGGCCATGACAGCCGGCGCAGCTTCTCGACCACCGACGTCGACTTCTACAAATGGACGCAGTGGATCTTTCTGCAGATCTACAACGCCTGGTTCGACACCAGCGCGAACAAGGCGCGTCCGATCTCCGACCTGGTCGCCGAATTCGACTCCGGGGCACGCATCCTCGATGACGGGCGTGACTGGGCGCAGCTGTCGGCGGGTGAGCGCGCCGACGTGATCGACGGCCACCGGCTGGTCTACCGCTCGGACTCGATGGTCAACTGGTGTCCGGGCCTGGGCACTGTGTTGGCCAACGAAGAGGTCACCGCCGATGGGCGAAGTGACCGCGGCAATTTCCCGGTGTTCCGGAAGCGGTTGCGGCAGTGGATGATGCGGATCACGACGTACTCCGACCGGTTGCTCGACGACCTCGAACTGCTGGACTGGCCGGAGAAGGTCAAGACCATGCAACGCAACTGGATCGGACGCTCCACCGGTGCGGCGGCGTTGTTCGCTACGAACACCACCGACGGCTCAACGGTGGGTATCGAGGTCTTCACCACCCGCCCGGACACGCTTTACGGTGCCACCTACCTGGTGCTCGCCCCCGAGCACGAGCTGGTCGACCGGCTGACTGTCGAGGCCTGGCCGGACGGAGTGGATCAACGCTGGACTTTCGGAGCCGCCACGCCGGCCGCGGCCGTCGCCGACTATCGCAAGGCGATCGCGGCGAAGTCCGATCTGGAGCGCCAGGAGAACAAGACCAAAACCGGTGTGTTCTTGGGCAGTTACGCCACCAACCCGGCGAACGGTCAGCAGGTCCCGATCTTCATCGCCGACTATGTGCTGGCCGGCTACGGCACCGGAGCCATCATGGCGGTTCCCGGGCACGATCAGCGTGACTGGGAGTTCGCCGCCGAGTTCGGCCTTCCGGTGGTGGAAGTCATTGCCGGCGGCGACATCTCAGTTTCCGCTTACGCGGGCGATGGCACTCTGGTCAATTCCGGACCGCTGGACGGCATGGCCGTCGGGGACGCCAAGAAGGCGATGACTCAACAGCTGGAGGCTCAGGGCCGCGGCTGGGCGCGCATCGAATACAAGTTGCGGGACTGGCTTTTCGCCCGCCAGCGGTACTGGGGCGAGCCGTTCCCGATCGTCTTCGATGCCGACGGCCGCGCGCACCCGCTGGACTCCGCCGCACTGCCGGTCGAGCTGCCCGACGTCGCCGACTACTCACCGGTGCTGTTCGACCCGGACGACGCGTCCAGCGAACCGTCGCCCCCGCTGGCCAAGGCGACCGATTGGGTGCATGTCGAGCTGGACCTCGGCGACGGACTGCAGCCCTACACCCGTGACACCAATGTCATGCCGCAGTGGGCCGGAAGTTCCTGGTACGAGTTGCGTTACGCCGACCCGCACAACACCGAACGCTTCTGCGCGCCGGAGAACGAGGCCTACTGGATGGGCCCGCGGCCCGCCGAGCACGGACCCGATGATCCCGGCGGCGTGGACCTCTACGTCGGCGGCGCCGAGCACGCGGTGTTGCATCTGCTGTACTGCCGCTTCTGGCACAAGGTGCTGTACGACCTCGGGCACGTCAGCTCGCGCGAGCCCTATCGTCGCCTGGTCAACCAGGGCTACATCCAGGCTGCCGCCTACACCGACTCCCGCGGGTCTTATGTGCCGGCAGCTGACGTCGTGGAGCGTGACGGAAAGTTCTATCTGCCGGGCGCTGACGGTGACACGGAAGTGTTCGCCGAGTACGGCAAAATGGGCAAGAGCCTGAAGAACTCGGTGTCTCCGGACGAGATCTGCGACAGCTACGGCGCCGACACACTGCGGGTCTACGAGATGTCGATGGGCCCACTGGATATGTCGCGGCCGTGGGCCACCAAAGATGTGGTCGGCGCACATCGCTTCCTGCAGCGGGTGTGGCGGCTGGTCGTTGACGAGGAGACCGGTGAGACCCGGGTGCTCGACGGCGAACCGGACACCGAGACCCTGCGACTGCTGCACCGCACCATCGTGGGGGTGTCGGAAGATTATGCGGCACTGCGCAACAACACCGCGGCTGCCAAGTTGATCGAGTACACCAACCACCTGACCAAGGAGCATCGCGAAGGGGTTCCGCGCTCGGCGGTTGAGCCGCTGGCGCTGTTGCTCGCGCCGCTGGCTCCGCACCTGGCCGAGGAACTGTGGCGGCGACTCGGCCACGATTCCTCACTGGCGCACGGCCCCTTCCCGGTGGCCGACCCGGCCTACCTGGTGACCGACACCGTCGACTACCCGGTGCAGGTGAACGGCAAGAAGCGCGGACTGGTCACGGTGCCCGCCGATGCCGATAGCGACGCGATCAAGGCCGCTGCCCTGGCCGACGACAAGGTGCAGGCATTCCTGTCCGGTGCCGCCCCGAAGAAGGTGATCGTGGTGCCCGGCCGGTTGGTGAATCTAGTGGTGTGACAACGATCTGAGGCGACAGCATGGGGGCCGAGAGCGAAGCATTCCACGAGACGCTGGCGGAGTTGGGGCTGTTCGACGGTCTCGACGCCCCTGTTGCAGGGCATCGAACGTGCGCTGGGGCTGCCGCGGTTGGATGATCCCGATGCCGCCCTGCTTTTGCGGGCTGACGGCGAGGCCGCCGCGTGATTGCAGCAACTTATCGGGGCCGGACTGGACCCGGGCCAAGTGCTGCTGATGATTCGCCGGCTTTCCGAGGGCATTTCCCGGGCGGTTCCGGCATTCCGGTACAGCACTATCTCGGCGATCATGCGGCCGGGTCTCACCGAGGTTGAGGTCGCCAAAGCGCACGAGGAAATCGTGCGAACCGTTACACCCTTGTTGGGGGACATGATTCGCGACGTTCTGCTTGTCCAGCTACGGCGGGTGCTGGAGGGTGAGGAGGTCAACGCCACCGAGCGGGCGGCCGGCGTGGCGCTTCCCGGGGCGCGGCAGCTCGCGGTGGCCTTCGCCGACATGGTCGGGTTCACCCGGCTGGGCGAGGCGATACCGCCCGAAGAATTGGTGGGACTCGTTGAGCGCCTTGCCGATCTGGCCCACGAGGTGGTCCACCCTCCGGTGCGGCTGGTCAAGACGATCGGCGATGCGGTGATGCTGGTGTCGTCCGACGCCGCGCCCGGGATTGGTTCGGCAGCCCGGTGAATGTCGCGAGCCGGGTCACCAGCGTCGCCGAGCCCGGTGAGGTCATGACGGAGGGCGCGGCCCGCGAGGCCGTCGGGGAGGCTCCGGGGTACGCCTGGTCGTTTGTCGGCACCCGTGCGCTCAAGGGTGTGGAGGGCGAGACCAGATTGTTCCGGGTGCGGCGGCAGGAAACCCGATAGCTCAGCGCGGCCGGACCACCACTTCTTGCAGCTGTGCCTCGGCGGGTGTGCGTATCGCGGCGGCCACCACTTCGGCGACGGTGTCGGGACGCAGGAATCGGGCCGGGTTGTACTCGCCGCCCTCGTAGGCGACCAGGTCTTGTTGCATGTCGGTGTCGACCCGGCCCGGGTACACGGTGGTGACCCGTAGTGCGGGCTCGTCGCTGCGCAGTGAATCCGCGAACGCCCGCAGCGCGAACTTGCTCGCCGAATACGACGCCATTCCGGGGGAAACCCGTTGCCCGGCACCGGAGTTGATGAATACCACCTGCCCGCGGGCCGCCCGCAACGCGGGCAACAGAGCCAGGGTCAGGGCCACCGCACCGAATACGTTCACCTCGAAGGTGGCCCGCCACTCCTCGATATAGGACTCGCCGGCGGCACCGGGCAGCATCACCCCGGCGTTATGCACCAACACGTCGAGTTCGTCGACGATCTCGGTGGCCGCCTCGATCCCGTCGATGTCGGCCAGGTCCAGCGGCCAGGTGGTGGCGCCGAGCCGTTCGGCCACGGCGTCCAACCGCGCCGACGGGCGACCGGCGAGCAACAGGGTGTGGGTCGGCGCCAACGCCGCCGCTATCGCCGAACCGATACCGCCACCGGCTCCGGTGATCAGCGCAGTCGGCATCAACCGCAATCCATGGGGCAGCCCGCATCGCCGGCGGCTGCCGGTTCGACACCATCACAGGTCGCCAGCCGCTCCAGGGGCTCGAGCGCGCGGGTCAGGGTGTCGAGTTCTTCCTGGCTGAGCTTGTTCAGCATCGCCGCCAACGCCGCGTGCCGGTTTGCCAGCGACTCGCGGTGGCTCGCCAGACCCTCGGGGGTGATGTCGACCAGCACGGCCCGCAGATCCGAGGGATCGCGGCTGCGCTTGACCAAGCCGATCTTCTCCAGGCGGCGGATCGCCACCGTGGTGGTGGGGGTGCGTACCCGCTCATGGGCGGCCAGCTCGGTCATCCGGATGGGACCCCGGTCCAGCAGCGTGATCAGGATCGACAGCTGAGCCAGCGTGAGTTCGCCAGTCGGGGTGCCTCTGCTGATATCGCCGCGACGCAGGATCGAGAACAGTTTGGACAGCGAACGGTGCAAGCCTTCTGCGATCGCCGTCACCTGCGGCGTATCGGCCTTGCTCTCCGTCATAGTTCGCCAGTCTAACGGGTGACTGTGAAGCGGGTTGACAAGTCGTACAGGTTGCTGTCACAACACCTGGGACAGAAACTTCTGCAGCCGCTGCGTCTCGGCGTTGTCGAAGATCTGATCGGGCGGCCCGCACTCCACGACCTGGCCCCGGTCCATGAACACCACCGTGTCCGACGCCGAGCGGGCGAAGCCCATCTCATGAGTGACCACCACCATCGTCATGCCGTCGGCCCCGAGTTCGGCGATCAATGCCAGGATCCCCTTGACCAACTCCGGATCCAGCGCCGAGGTGGCTTCGTCGAAAAGCATCACCTGCGGCTGCATCGCCAGGGCGCGGGCGATCGCCACCCGTTGCTGCTGGCCGCCGGAGAGCGCCGAGGGGCGGGAGGTGGCCTTGTTCTTCAGCCCGACTCGATCCAACAGCCCCAGCGCCAGTTCGCGGGCGGCGTCGTCGGACATCCCGCGCAGCTTGCGCGGAGCCAGGGTGATGTTGTCCAGCACGGTGCGGTGGGGGAACAGATTGAAATGCTGGAACACCATCCCGATCCGCTGCCGCAGCTCGTCGGGGTCGTCGGCCAACACCGATCGGCCGCCCAAGAGGACGTCGCCGGCATCGGGTTCGTGGAGCCGGTTCAAGGTGCGCAGCATCGTCGACTTACCCGAGCCGGAGGGACCGATCACCGCGGCGGTGGCGCCCGCCGGCACGTCGAGGTCGACTCCGCGCAACACCTGATGTTTGCCGAACGACAACTCAATTCCTTTGGCCGCCAGCGACACCGGCTCGCGCGCTGCGGGCGCCGTCACGTCATCTCCTGACTGGAGATCGCCGGGCTCAGCTCGACGGCATCGTCGGGTTCGGGGGGCCTGCCGCGCCGCAGCCGATGATCGACGACGTTCACCAGGTGCGTCAGCGGGATGGTCAGAGCCAGATAGAGGATGCCGGCGGCCACCAAGGGGGACAGGCTGCCGGTCTGGGCGTTGAAGTCGCGGCCCACCTGGAACAGTTCGCGCTGACCGGCGACCAGGCCGAGGAAGTACAGCAGCGCCGACGCTTTGAGCAGGGCGATGAACTGGTTGACCAGCGCCGGCAGCACTCGCCGGATACCCTGCGGGATCACCACCAGTCGCATCGCCTCCGGGTAGCCGAAACCCAGTGCGCGCGAGGCCTCCAGCTGACCGGACTCCACACTCTGGATGCCCGAACGCAGGATCTCTCCGATGTACGCCGCCGCGGTCAGCCCCAGCGCCGCGATCCCCAGCGGATAGGGATTGTTGTGCGTCAGGCCGCCCACCAGCGGCCCGACCGCCAGGCCGATGAGCAGGATGATCAGCACCTCGGGCAACCCCCGGAAGATGTCGGTGTAGATCCGCGCCGGCCAGCGCAGCCAACGGCTGCGCGAGAGGCCGGCCACGGCCAGCCCCAGGCCGGCGACCAAGCCGATGACGCCGCCGCTCACCGTCAGCAGCACCGTGTTGGGCAGGCCGGTCTTGAGCAGATCGGGCAGGGCGCGCCGGTACAACTGCCAGTCGAAGAAGGAGTCGCGTAGCTGCGCCAGAGTTGACTTGGGTGTGTACGGCTCGGACTCGGGCCGGTGATGCCGGGCCGCAATCGCGGCGAAGTCCGGCAGGTGTGGGGTGGCCGCCGACTTGGAACCCGGCTGCCAATCCGGCGGCAACGGCCGCGGCACCCAGTCGGTGAACAGCTGCGGCCAGGTGCCGTCTTCGATGACGGCGTCCAGGCCGGAGTTCAGCGCCGAGATCAGCGCCTGGTTCCCCTTGGCCACCGCGTACGCCTCGAAGCCGGCCGGGCTGAACGTGTAGCCGACGATCTGTGCCGGGTCACCGGGCCTCAACAGGTTCAGTGCGGTCAGCGACGGGGCCACCCACGCGTCGACCTGGCGGCTTTTCAGGCTGGCGTAGAGCGTGATCGAGTCGGGGAACCGCACCGGTTCGACTTCCAGGGCGTCGACGGCGTAGGCGTCTTCGACCGTGCCTTGGACCACCGCGATGCGCTGGCCGCTGGCCAGGGAGTCGAATCCGGTGATCCCGGATCCGGCCGGGACCACCAGCGCCATGTACCCGAAGTCGTAGCCGTTGGTGAAGCCGACGGTGCGGCGGCGCTCGTCAGTGGCGTTGATCGACGCCGACCCGACGTCGAAGCGTCCCGACTCCACCTGGGCCAGCAGGCCGAAGAAGTCGGTACCGACGAAATGCACCCGCAAGCCCAGCTTCTTGGCGATGGCCCGCAGCAGTTCGTTGTCGAACCCGCTGTAACGGCCGTGGGCGTTGATGCAGTTCGTCGGTGGGCTTTCGGTCAGCGTGCCGACCGTCAACACTCCGGGGGTGCCCAGCCCGAGCTTGGTCACGTCAATCGAACTGAGCGGTTCGACGCCGGCCGTGGTGTATTTGTCCTCGCGTGGCCGCTTGGCGTTGGCCAGTTTGACCGGCAACGCGACCGCGGCCTGCTCCCCGGGCGGGGTGCACAGGTCCGGGGCGGCCCCGGCCGGCGGCACCGCCGCCAGTCCGCCCACGATCATGCACGTGGCGATGAACGCCGCGAGCCTTATTGCTGGTCGCGCCATCGGCACAGCGCCTCGGCGGCGGACAGGTCGTAGTCGGGTCCGCTGCTGCCGATGGTCAGCAGGCGGACCCCCAGTCCGGTCAGTGCGTCGGCCTCGGCCAGCAATTCGGCCACCGTGCCCCGGGTCTGGTCGCCGCCCAGCGCCGCCGAGTGTTCGATGGTGGCGGGGTCTCGCCCGACGGCGGCACAGTGCTCCGCCAGCACGGCTGCCTTGTGCGGGTAGGCGTCGGCGTCGGCGAAGCTGTGCCACATGTCGGCGTGCTCGGCGACCAAGCGCAGGGTCTTGCGCTCCCCGCCGCCCCCGATCAGTAGCGGGATCGCGCGGGTAGGCGGCGGATTCAACTGCGTCAGACGGCTTTTGATCCGGGGCAGCGCGCCGGCCAAGTCGTCGAGGCGGCTGCCGGCGGTGCCGAACTCGTAGCCGTATTCCCGGTAGTCCCGGTGTTTCCAGCCCGAGCCGATGCCCAGGATCAGCCGGCCGTCGCTGATGTGGTCGACGGTGCGGGCCATGTCCGCGAGCAGCTCCGGGTTGCGATAGGAGTTACACGACACCAGCGCGCCGATCTGGATGCGCGAGGTCTGCTCGGCCCAGGCGGCCAGCATGGTCCAGCACTCGAAGTGCGGTCCATCGCGGTCGCCGTAGAGCGGGAAGAAATGGTCCCAGTTGAAGGCGATGTCGACGCCGAGGTCTTCGCAACGCCGGACCGCGTCGCGGATGGCGCCGTAGTGCGCGGCGTGTTGGGGCTGCAGTTGGACGGCAATGCGGATGGGCCGGGCCATCTCGCCACCTTATCCCCGGAACCGCCGGTGTCGATGCGGCGATTCCAGCTTCGCCTCTCCTTCGTCGAGCCTCGCTGAACCGCCGGTGTCGCTGCGGCGATTCCAGCTTCGCCTCTCCTTCGTCGAGCCTCGCTGAACCGCCGGTGTCGCTGCGGCCGTCTCAGCTCCGGTTCTCGGCGAGGGCCATCCGAAGCAGCTCGACCAGGACACGAGGCCGATCACTTTGTACGGAGTGTCCGGCACCGTCCACCACGTGGGTGGTCAGCCCCGGCGAGCGTTGGGTGAACTCGGCGACGTCGTCGGCGGTGACGAAGAACGAATCGCCGCCGCGGATCAAGGTGGTCGGCGCGGTGATCGCCGAGACATCGGTCCACAGCTCGGTGAAGTCGCCGACCGAGCGGATGGTGTCGTAGCGCCACGTCCAACTGCCGTCGGGCAACCGACGAGTGTTGTGGAACAGCCCGCGTCGCAGGGACTCCACATCGCGGTGCGGCGCCGCGGCCGCTGTGACGGCCAGCAGCGACTCGAACTCGGGGAAGGTCCGGTCGCCTTGGGCCAACGCCACGGTTCCGCGGTCGGCGGCACTCATCTCGGCATGGCGCTGCAAAGCCGACGGCGTCACATCCACGATCGCCAACCGGGGCACCAGCTCGCCGGCGGTGGCCGCCAGGCGGATCGCGGTCAGCCCGCCCAGCGACATACCGACCACCAATTCGGCATCGGAGGCCAGCTCCTGCAGTACGGGCGCCAAAGTGGCGGCATTGCGCTGCGGTGAGTAGTCGCCGTCCGCACGCCACGCCGAACGGCCATGGCCGGGCAGGTCCACCGCCAGCGCGGGCTCGCCGAGCCCGAGGATGACGGTGTCCCAGGTGTGAGCGTTCTGCGCGCCGCCATGCAGGAACACCACCCGCGGCGGCGCCGAACCCCAGCGCAGCGCACTGACCTCACCGGCCTCGATCCGCTCCACGTCGAGCAACGGACCGGTCAGACCGGCCTGCTCGGCGTTGCCTCCCAAGAGGGCGAACTCCGAGAGGCCGGCCAGCTCGTCGTCAGTCATGTGCGGTGCGCAGCGGCGGCCGCTAGCCGACGATGAATTCCTCGAGCTGGGCGCGCGCGACGTCGTCCGCCAGCTGCTTGGGCGGGCTCTTCATCAGGTATGCCGACGC
Organism: Mycobacterium sp. P7213; assembly: GCF_900604305.1. Taxonomy (NCBI): domain Bacteria; kingdom Bacillati; phylum Actinomycetota; class Actinomycetes; order Mycobacteriales; family Mycobacteriaceae; genus Mycobacterium; species Mycobacterium sp. P7213. The sequence goes on along the minus strand of NZ_UWOA01000068.1, from coordinate 5,440 downwards.
CGGCAGGATCGGTCCGCCGATGCCGCGGTCCTTGGCGATCTTGGCGGCACGCACCGCGTCGATGATGATGCCGGCCGAGTTCGGCGAGTCCCACACCTCGAGCTTGTACTCCAGGTTCAGCGGCGCGTCACCGAAGGCGCGGCCCTCCAACCGCACGTAGGCCCACTTGCGGTCATCGAGCCAGGCGACGTGGTCGGACGGGCCGATGTGGACGTTCTTGTCCTCGACCTTGCCGGCCAGCGAGCCGGTCAGGTTAGAGGTGACGGCCTGGGTCTTGGAGACCTTCTTGGACTCCAGCCGCTCACGCTCGAGCATGTTCTTGAAGTCCATGTTGCCGCCGACGTTGAGCTGGTACGTGCGGTCGAGGGTGACACCGCGGTCCTCGAACAGCTTGGCCATCACCCGGTGGGTGATGGTGGCGCCGACCTGGCTCTTGATGTCGTCGCCGACGATCGGCACGCCGGCGTCGGCGAACTTCTTGGCCCACACCGGGTCGGAGGCGATGAACACCGGCAGTGCGTTGACGAACGCCACACCGGCGTCGATGGCGCACTGGGCGTAGAACTTGTCGGCCTCTTCAGAGCCCACGGGCAGGTAGGAGACCAGCACGTCGACCTTGGCCTCGCGTAGGGCGGCGACCACGTCGACGGCCTCGACGTCGGAGACCTCGATGGTCTCGGCGTAGTACTTGCCGATGCCGTCCAGGGTCGGGCCGCGCTGCACGATCACGTTGGTGGGCGGCACGTCAGCGATCTTGATGGTGTTGTTCTCCGAGGCGAAGATGGCCTCGGACAGGTCGAAGCCGACCTTCTTGGCGTCCACGTCGAACGCGGCGACGAACTTCACGTCGCGGACGTGGTACGGGCCGAAGCGCACGTGCATCAAGCCGGGGACCGTCGAGGTGTCGTCGGCGTTCTGGTAGTACTGGACGCCTTGGACCAGCGAGGACGCGCAGTTGCCGACGCCGACAATGGCGACCCGCACATCCGTCGTTTGCTCAGTCATTTTCGACGCTCTCCTTTTTCTGCTTTCAATGCTGAAGTGCTGTGTTGTGTTGTCCCGATACCCGCGTCCGTATGCGGGGTCAGGGTTGTTCGGCGCGGTTCGATGCCGCCGGGTCTCTCCTCGCGCGCTGCGCGCGCTCGTCGCCCCCGGACGAGCCCTGCGATACGCGTTCGGCCGCGATCAACTCGTTGAGCCACTTGACCTCCCGCTCACTGGACTCCAGCCCGAGCTGGTGCAGTTGGCGGGTGTAGCGGTCCAATGAGTTGCTGGCCCGTGCCACCGCGTTGCGCAGACCTTCCCGGCGTTCTTCCACCTGCCGGCGGCGGCCTTCGAGAATCCGCATCCGCGCCTCAGCGGGGGTGCGGTTGAAGAACGCCAGGTGGACTCCGAAGCCGTCGTCGGTGTAGTTCTGCGGACCGGTGTCGGACACCAGCTCGTTGAACCGCTGACGGCCGGCGTCGGTCAGCCGGTACACCCGTCGGGCCCGGCGCACCGGGGTTCCCGTCGGCGCGGCGTCCTCGGCGATCACCCCAGCCAGCTGCATGCGCCGCAGCGCGGGATACAGCGAGCCGTAGGAGAACGCCCGGAACGCACCCAGCAGACCGGTCAACCGCTTCCGCAGCTCGTAGCCGTGCATCGGAGACTCGAGCAGCAAGCCCAAAATCGCAAGCTCAAGCACTCCAGTCACCTCCTGAGATGGTGTAGCTACGTCCGGTCGACGGTTCGCGCCATAGTATCGCGCCGATATAACCAAGCCCAAGTGGCTGCTGTTCGCCCGATGTTCAATGGCGTGAAACCCGCCGGTCAGGACGGGTAATTGATGCGCTTGACGGTTCCGTCGCCGGCGAAAGCGATGTAGCCGCCGCCGTAGTCGCTGGAAACGTACACCGACAGCGACAGCGCCCCCGGTGTGGTGGGATCCCGCGCCGGATCGACGATCAGGTAGGTGCTTTTCACGTCGTCGGGTTTGATACCGAGCGTCTCGGGAGCCCCGCGCAGGATGCCGACCGCGGCTTTCACGTCGAATGCGCTCAGATCGACGAGCACGTCATCGCTGCTCTTGGACGAGGTCGACGGGTCATCCCAGCCGCCGCGGTAGGAGTAGTCGAGTTTGCGGCGCTCTTCGGTCGGGTCGGGACGATTCAGCGATGCGTAGTCGGGGTAGACCACCAGCCGGTAGCCCATGGTGTCGCCGAACTTCTGCCGAGCCTGCTCCAGCAGGCCGGTGAGCCCGCCCAGGGACTGCAGCTGTCGTGGCGGGGTGAGTACCACCGGCGCGACACCGTCCGGCTTGGCGCCAGGATCCGAGGTGAAGCTCAGCGGCGAGCTGGTGTTCCCGTACATCGCCCAACCGAGCAGCATTCCCGCCAGCAACGCGGCGCCCAGTGCGCCCAGCGCCTTGAGGGCGACACTGCGCACGCCGAACTCGGCGGGACCGCGCAGCGTCGGCAGCTTGACCGGGGCGGTCTCGGTCTGCAGGTCACCGACCAGGGAATGCAGGTCTCCGAGGGTCACGGCGCGGGTGGCTGCGCTGATGCGCTCCTGGTGTTCGGCGCTGGACACCTGCCCCTGGGCCAGAGCGCTGTCCAGGATTCGGCAGACGTCGTCCCGGTCGCTGTCTTTGGCACGAGTGCCCGCGGTCTGCCGTGTCGCCACGGCGACGATAGTAAAAGAAGGCCGCGCCGCGTTGACGCCGAATCCGCCGGTTGGCGCCGGTTGGGGGCGTTGATCGCCACCGCCGGTGAGCACCCGACGTACTCTGGTGACCGTGCGATTGCAGCGACAGGTAGTGGACTACGCGCTCCGGCGACGTTCCCTGCTGGCCGAGGTCTACTCCGGGCGCACCGGGGTCACTGAGGTGTGTGACGCCAACCCCTATCTGCTGCGCGCCGCGAAGTTCCACGGCAAGGCCAGTGCGGTGGTCTGCCCCATCTGCCGCAAGGAGCCCCTCACCCTGGTGTCCTGGGTGTACGGCGACCAGCTCGGAGCGGTCTCGGGCTCGGCGCGTACCGCCGAGGAACTGGTCCTGTTGGCCACCCGGTTCTCGGAGTTCTCGGTGTATGTCGTCGAGGTGTGCCGGACCTGCAGCTGGAATCACCTGGTGAAGTCGTATGTGTTGGGCCTCGCGAGCCCGCCCAAGGGATCCCGCGGTCGACGGCCGGCACGCAGCGGAGCCCGTACCGCCAGTGAGTAAACATCACGACGACGGGTCCGATGCTGGCTCGGCCCGGCCCTCCGACGCCGGCCGCCGCCCACCGTCGGGACCTGATGACCGGCAGACCACGATCATTCCGGCGGTCGACGACGCCGTGACGGCCGACCTGCGGGACCCGATCGACGCGGTCCGGGCGGCCCTGGACGGGGCTCCTCCGCCCCGCGAGCAGGCGTTGAGCGGACGGATCCCGCGGCGCGAGCCGCCGCCGGAGAAGCCGACCGCGCCGCCGCCGCGGCGGGCTGAGCGCTCCGCCCCCACCGATGCACCGGTCGCGCCGAATCCGCTGGAGTGGCTGCGTGCACATCCGCCGAACTGGCGATGGATCCGGCGCGGCCTCGGTATCTCCGTGGTGGTGATGCTGTTGTTGCCGGTCATCACCTTCGCGATGGCCTACTCCATCACCGACGTGCCCTCACCCGGCGACATCCGGACCAACCAGGTGTCGACGATCCTGGCCAGTGACGGGTCCGAGCTGGCCAAAATCATTCCGCCGGAAGGCAACCGCGTCGACATCGATATCAACCAGGTGCCGGTCTACGTGCGTAACGCGGTGTTGGCGGCCGAGGACCGCGACTTCTACTCCAACCCGGGATTCTCGGTGTCGGGCTTCGCCCGCGCGATCAAGAACAATCTGTTCGGCGGCGACACCCAGGGCGGTTCGACGATCACCCAGCAGTACGTCAAGAACGCGCTGGTCGGGTCTGAGCGGGCCGGCATGGGTGGATTGGTCCGCAAGGCCAAAGAGCTTGTGATCGCCACCAAGATGTCCAGCGCGTGGCGCAAAGACGATGTGCTGCAGGCTTACCTGAACATCATTTACTTTGGCCGCGGCGCCTACGGGATCGCCGCGGCGTCCAGGGCCTACTTCGACAAGCCGGTGGAGGACCTCGACATCGCCGAGGGTGCGCTGCTGGCCGCACTGATCCAGCGGCCGTCCACCCTGGACCCTGCGGTCGACCCCGAAGGCGCCCTGGACCGGTGGAACTGGGTGCTCGACGGCATGGTGGAGACCGGAGCCCTTTCCGCCAGTGAGCGTGCCGCCCAGGAGTTTCCGCCCACCGTGTCACCCGAGCTGGCCCGCTCCCAGAACATCACCACCGGACCCAACGGGTTGATCCAGCGGCAGGTGACCCAGGAGCTGCTCGAGCTGTTCAACATCGACGAGCAGACGCTCAACACCCAGGGCCTGCAGATCACCACCACCATCGACCCGGCGGCGCAGGCCGCCGCCGAAGACGCGGTGGCGACGTACCTCAAAGATCAGATTCCCAACATGCGGACCGCGGTGGTGTCCATCGACCCGCGTGACGGCGGAGTGCGCGCCTACTACGGGGGCTCCGATGCCAACGGTTTCGACTTCGCCCAGGCCGGTTTGCAGACCGGGTCGTCGTTCAAGGTGTTCGCGCTGGTGGCCGCGCTCGAACAGGGCATCGGTCTGGGCTACCAGGTCGACAGTTCGCCGCTGACCCTCGACAACGGCCGTACCAAGATCACCAACGCCGAGGGTGAGGGCTGCGGTGTCTGCAACATCGCCGAGGCGCTCAAGCGCTCACTGAACACCGCCTACTACCGGCTGATGCTCAAGCTCAAGAACGGGGCGCAGGACGTCGCCGACGCCGCGCATCAGGCCGGGGTCGCCAAGAGCTTCCCCGGTGTGCCGCACACGCTGTCGCAGGACGGCGGCCCTCCCGAAGGCGGCGTGGTGCTCGGCCAGTATCAGACCCGGGTCATCGACATGGCCTCGGCGTACGCCACGCTGGCGGCCTCCGGCATCTATCACCCGCCGCACTTCGTGGAGAAGGTGGTCAGCGCCGACGGCCGGGTGCTGTTCGATGTGCGGACCTCCGAAGACACCGGTGAGCAGCGCATCCCCAAAGCGGTCGCCGACAACGTCACCTCCGCTATGCAGCCCATCGCGGGATGGTCGCGTGGGCACAACCTGGCCGGCGGACGGGCGTCGGCGGCCAAGACCGGYACCACSCAGCTSGGCRMCACCGGKGCCAACCGGGACGSYTGGATGGTCGGCTACACRCCGWCSCTGTCGACCGCGGTCTGGGTGGGCACCACCGGGGGMGACGAACCCCTGGTGAATCAGTGGGGTGGCCCGGTCTATGGCGCGGGCATTCCGGCGGACATCTGGAAGGCCACCATGGACGGCGCCCTGAAGGGCACCCCCAACGAAACCTTCCCCACGCCTACCGAGATCGGCGGTTACGCCGG
>NZ_UWOA01000103.1:0-1362 GCF_900604305.1 Mycobacterium sp. P7213 | reverse complement strand
GGTGGGGCCCCGGCGGTGGGGGCCCAGGACCCGGTCACGGTCGCGGTGGCGGCCCCGGCGGCGGCCATGGACGCGGTGGCGGCGGGTTCCCGTTCAAGATCCCCGGCCTTCACTTCTGAGTGGCATTCACATCCGACAGTCGTAAGATGGGCTAATAATTCACCGGTCCTAGTGGAGGAGGTGCGGTGGACATCGTTCTGGGGGTCTCGATGGCACCGCCATCGGTACGCATGGTCCTCGTCGAGGGAGAGCGCGCCGGTGGCGTGACCGTCGATGAAGACGGCTTCGAGGTGGACGCCGACGAGGTGGCGTTCCCCGACCAGGTCGTGTCGGCCATCCTGGGCACCCAGGAAAGCGCGCGGGAGAGCGGCTACCGGCTGGCCTCGACCGGGGTGACCGTCGCCAACCAGCTGCAAGCCGGCCAACTGCGTGACGCGTTGGCCGGTCACCGAGTCGAGAACGTCATGCTGGTGTCGGCCTTCTTGGCGGCCGCTGCCTTGGCGCAGACCGTCGGCGGTTCGGTCGGCTACGAGCGGACCGCTCTGATGTTCATCGAGCCGGACGGGGCGACCCTGGCCGTCGTCGCCTCATCGGACGGTTCGATCGCCGAGGTGCAGCGGGTGGCGCTGCCGTCCGATGACGCCGCCGCAGTGGGCGAGCTGACCCGCCTGGCCGCCGAGGCCGGTCGTCTGTCGCCGCGACCCGACGGCTTGTTCGTGGTCGGTTCCGGCGTCAACGTCGGCTTGGTCAAGCCCGAGCTGGACGCCGTCAGCGCCATCCCGGTCAGCGTGCCCGAGGAGCCCGATACCGCGCTGGCGCGCGGCGCGGCGCTGGCCAGTGCCCATGCGCCGCTGTTCGACTCATCGACCTCGGCGCTGGCGTGGGCCCGCGACCCGGGCACCGGCGTGATCGACCCGGACCTGGTCGCGCTCGGCTACTCCTCTCAGGCCTACCGAACCGACTATGACGCCACCATGGGCGAGTACGCGCTGGCCTACAGTGCGGTCCCCGACGACGCCGGCGACAGCGGCTATCTGAACCTGGTCGACGCCACCGGCTTCGACGGCACCGTGATCGAGGACGACGAGGACTACCTGCCGAGTTCCGGTGTGGATCAGTTCGACGACAGCAAGCACCAACAGCGCCGCAGCCCCTTCCTGTTGGCCGGCAGCGGCCTGGCGGCGTTCTTCGTCGTCGGGGTCTCCAGCCTGGTGGTGGCGCTGGCCGTCAGCATCCGGCCCACAGCCGCAGATCGCCCGCCGCCCACCGGGCACATCGTGGTCCCCACCCAGCAGGCGCCGGCCCCGGCGCCTGCTGGGTGGGGACCACGATGTGCCCGGTGGGCGGCGGGCGATCTGCGGC